>VBHS01000326.1 GCA_005881295.1 Chloroflexota bacterium | reverse complement strand
CATTGCGAGGCAGGTAATATCTGTGTAGCAGAGCTCCCCAGCCAGAAGACGAGTGCATAGCACTGATAGCGGGCCGCGTCGGTGGAGGGCCAGAAAATTTGCCAGGATGCCCCACAGAACATGAGAATACAAACGACAATGATGGGCAAATATGCTACGATGCCGTTTCTCGTCAGCAAAGCATCCCAGGTGGTGAGAAGGTTTTTTTTCATCTGGGCTATATTTTTGTGCGATGCCTGTTCATGTAACAAAGGTGTTTTGGCCGCCTCTCAACGCCACTGATTCTCATTGATATTAGCTCAACGCTGGTGCTACAATCCGCTTTGCACCAACGTTCCTGTTGTGCACTTCTTTTCTTCTTTTGTGAGGTATGCACATTGCAAAACGATTGGTAGACTCAACGGGTAACTACGGTTCGTGCTCTCCTATTGGGCACGAATCCTGATTTAGGGAAGGATACAACTCTGCAACCACTTGACATTGGAATAACAATGTGCTATATTTTATTATAGCAAATAGCAATGAAGGATATGAAAGAAGTCGTGTTTTTCACTGGTTTGTGATATGATAGATATGAAATATAGTTTCAGTTATGGGGCGCGTTCTATTACCTGATGGTAGGAGGAATAACGCTATGCATTCGCGCCAGAGCTCTGCTCGTCACTTATATCTCCTTCTTTTGAGCGCTCTCATCGTTGTAGTTGTCTCATTATTTGGTACTCTATCTGCTCGAACAGCCAGTGCCGCGTCACCACATGTAGATATGATGACGTTGAATAGCGAGATCAATCCTGCCTCATTGAGTTTCCTCAAAAAGGCCATTGCGACCGCTGAGGGTGATGGGTCGCAGGCACTTGTTATCGAGGTCAATACACCTGGTGGTGACCTCGCTTCGCTGAATTCTATGACCGAGGCTGAACTGAACAGCACAGTGCCAATTATTACGTACGTTTCGCCAGCAGGTGGTTTTGCCGCCTCTGCGGGTGCATTGGTTACCCTGGCTGCACCCGTCGCCGCAATGGCTCCCACGACGCGCATAGGCGCTTCCAGTCCTATCGAGGGTACCGGGGCCGATATCGGCAGCACGCTCAAGGCGAAGTTAGAAAATGATCTAGTAGCTTCGCTGATGGGCATTCAGGGTCGTTATGGCCGTAACTTTCCGTTAGCAGCCGCGATGGTTACAAAGGCCGCCTCGTATGATGATGTCACTGCGTATAACAATCATCTTATCGATTACAGGGCGAGCAGCCTGGGTGACCTGCTCGACCAGGTGAATGGACACACGGCCATACTTAGTGCTGGCCCTGTCACATTACATACTGCTAACCTCAGCGTGCAGACGATAGAGCCAGGGCTCTTTGATCACTTCTACGCCCTCCTGCTCGACCCGAACGTGATCTTTCTGCTTTTCATCATCGCGATGATCGACATCTACCTGGAAATTTCTCATCCCGGGATCATTCTGCCCGGTGTAGCGGGTAGTATTGCCTTTGTGCTCTTCCTTTTCGGAGTAGGTTCGCTCACACCTAACTGGGCTGGTTTCGCCTTGATGGTGCTGGCATTTGTGCTGCTGGTGATGGATCTGCGCCTACCCGCGCACGGGGTATTGACGGTTGGAGCTATCATCTCACTCGTCTTTGGGGCTTTACTCTTCTTTAATAGTGGTGGCCCTTATAACGGGCCGATGGTGAATCCTGTTGTAGTGTATAGTATGGCCGCAGTGATCGGCCTGATTAGTTTCGCCTTGATTACCCTGGTGGTACGAGCGCAGCGCCGGCCTGTCACCACAGGGACTGAAGGTATGATTGGCACAAAGGCTGTAGCGTTGACGCCGCTGCTACCCGAAGGGCGCGTAAGCTATGGTGGCGAGGATTGGGCAGCTTTCCTGGATGATCCAACTGCCTCTGTTGATGAAGGCTGCGAAGTGCAAGTGATCTCTGTGGAAGAATTACGGCTACGCGTTCAACCGGTGCGTTACCACTACCCTGTTCTAGATATTGATTCTCATTCTACCACCTCTCTTGAGTAATGTTTTGACATGAAGGAGGATTTTCATGGATCCCACTCTTTTAGTCGTGATTGGCGCGATAGTGCTGATCTTAGTGATTTTCGCCCTCTCTGGGCTACGTGTAGTGCAACAATATGAGCGCGGAGTGATCTTTATCCTGGGGCGATTGACGGGTGCGCAAGGACCAGGCGTGTTCTGGGTCCCGCCCATCATTACCCGTATGATAAAAGTCGATCTGCGTATCGTTACCATGACGGTACCGCCGCAAGAAGTGATTACGCGCGATAATGTGACTATCAAAGTCGCGGCAGTGGTTTACTTCTACGTGGTCGATCCGAAAGCAGCCGTCGTCAATGTGGTGAACTATATGCAAGCAACGTCGCAGATCGGACAGACGACACTGCGAAACGTCCTGGGTCAGTCTGAATTGGATGAATTGCTGGCGCAACGCACCAAGATCAACCGCGACCTGCAGACCATTATCGATGAGCACACGGAACGCTGGGGCGTAAAAGTGACTGCCGTGGAGATCAAAGATATTGAACTGCCGGCTTCGATGCAGCGCGCAATGGCGAAGCAGGCCGAGGCAGAGCGAGAGAAGCGCGCCAAGGTCATTCACGCGGAGGGTGAGTTACAGGCTTCGGCTCAACTGGCACAGGCTGCGAATGTCATTAGTTCCCAGCCCGCCGCTCTACAACTGCGCTATCTCCAGACATTGACGGAGATCGCCGTTGAAAAGAACTCTACTATCATATTCCCTCTGCCACTGGACCTTGTTGAACCAATACTATCGACGCTGAGGCATGCATCTGCGGCAGCCGAGAATGGTGATGGTTCTCACAACACTATCCCACCCTATGTACCACCTATGCAGCAGCCCCAGCGTCTTTAGCCGGTCGCTGTGAGAAGTGATCGTTTGCGTTAGTGACGTATCACAGGCAGAAAGAAAGGACGCCATCCAGATAAAGGGTGGCGTCCTTTCTTTCTGCCTGCTCGCCAGGATCTTGTGCGGTAGAGCGGCTTACGCGGATTGATTTTCTATCTGTTTGCCGCGCAGGTATTCAGCGCACGTGCGGTAGGTTTCCTCGGAGATCAGGCCCCTGGACATATAGTGATTGAGCATGATATCTAATTTCAAAATACTGATCAGGTTGTAACCATGATGGCGCAAACGCTCGGCTGCTCCATGCTCGCGGTCAATCAGCACGATCACATCTTTCACTTTCAAGCCGTTTTCTTCCAGCAACGCTGCTGTTTCGAGGACGCTACTTCCCCTGGTGATGAGGTCGTCAATGATGAGCGCGGTGTCACCGGGTGTGAAACGGCCTTCTATGCCACGTTTCCCAGTGCCTTCTGGCCGGCTGCGGGCGTAAATAAGAGGGATGTTCGTTTCCAGTGAGTAAGCTGAAGCCAATAGCAGTCCTCCTACCGGTACTCCAGCAACGACGCCAAAAGGATGAACGCGCGGACGACGCAAAGACTGAGCCAGGCTAATTTCTTGTTGCATGAGTTTACTGGCAACGCGTAATGCGGTTGGGTTGCTGATGAGAACCTTGGGGTTTACAAATACGGGTGAGCTGACCGCGGATTCGCTCACAGTGAAGTTTCCGAACTGTACTGCTCCAAGATCGAACAGCATTTGTGCCAGCCACAGGTTATCTAGAGACTGCTCTTTCATGGGGGGAGGCACCGCCTTCTTTCTTTTCTTTCTATGTTCCTTTCTTCGCAAAGAAAGGCCTGCCGTTTCAGTATACCATATCGGTTCAGCATAGCCAACTATATCTTAATTTCTCGTTTAAGGTCTGCTTGCACGGATTGTCGTGATATGATACGCTAGCTGCGCCAAAGTAGAATGTAACTATAGCTCTTATGCAACAATCAGGTGAGATACGACAAATGCCAATCGTGAGTGTCATTCAGGTAGGGAAATCGTTCGGCGCGGAACGCATTTTTAGTGGTGTGAGCTTTCAAATCAATGAAGATGATCGCATCGGGCTGATAGGTCCCAATGGTGCCGGTAAATCGACGTTACTCAATATATTAGCGGGACGTGAGGAGCCTGACGAGGGAAAGGTGGCTGTGGCTCGCAATACACGCATCGGCTATCTTCTGCAGGCCACAGACTTTCAAGCAGAAAATACGCTGCGGGAAGAGATGCTTACAGTTTTCGCGGAAGTGCGTGAGTGGGAGTATGAACTACACGAACTCGGCCTGGCAATGGCTGCTCCTGCGGCCCAGGCTGATCCAGCTCTCCACGAAGAACTGCTAGAGCGCTACGCCGAATTGCAGGCGCGTTTAGAGCATGCAGGTGGATATATATATGAGAACCGCGTAGACCAGGTGCTTGACGGCCTTGGCTTCACACGGGAGCAGCAGGAATCACCTGTACTGCAGCTCAGCGGAGGGCAGCAGACGCGTGCTGCTCTGGGCAAACTGCTCTTGCAGGAGCCTGATCTCCTCTTGCTGGATGAGCCGACAAACCATCTTGACCTGGCTGCTCTTGAATGGTTAGAGACATATCTTGCTAGTTGGAAGGGTGCGATGGTTGTAGTAGCCCATGATCGCTACTTTCTTGATAAGATTGTTTCGCGCACCATCGAAATGGCCTTTGGTCATATTGAAGAATATCCCGGCAACTATACCAAGTATCTTCACCTGCGCGAGGAACGTATGGAACGCCGCCAGCGTGAATATGAGGCGCAGCAGGTACATATCGCTCATACTGAAGAGTTTATCCGCCGCTACAAGGCAGGCCAGCGCAGCCGTGAGGCGCGCGGTCGACAAAAACTCCTTAATCGCCTGGAACGTGTCGAGCGTCCCCAGGATTTTCCCGAGATGCATTTCGAGTTTAGCCCGGTCGTCGATAGTGGCCTTGTAGTAATTTCGACGCAAAAGCTTGCGGCCGGGTTTATTGATGAAGCGAAAGTGCGCACCGAGCTGGTCAGGGTAGCCGACCTGGAGTTGTTACGTGGCGACCGCGTTGGCCTGCTTGGGCCAAATGGCTCCGGCAAGACCACGCTCTTGCGCACAATCATTGGTGAACTGCCACCTGTGGGTGGTCACGTCTCGATAGGTCATAATGTTCGCATAGGATATTATTCACAGACGCATGCCGGTCTATATGCCGAGCGGAGCATCATCGACGAAATTCGCCAGGTGAGCGCCCTGAGTGAAGAAGGAGCGCGCACCTTTCTTGGCCGTTTCCTCTTTTCGGGCGATGACGTCTTCAAGCCAATTGGCAGCTTGAGCGGCGGAGAACGCAGCCGCGTAGCCCTAGCGAAACTGACGCTGCAAGGATCCAACCTGCTCATCCTGGATGAGCCGACAAATCACCTTGATCTGCAATCGCGTCAATTCCTTGAAGAAGTCTTAGGGGAATTTGAGGGAACGCTGCTCTTTGTTTCGCACGACCGCTACTTTATTGATAGCCTGGCGACCAAGGTGTGGGTTATCGAAGATGGCGTCCTGATTCCCTACATGGGGAACTATACCGAATACCGCACGCGTAAACAGCCCATTGTGTTGGATATCCCCACTTCTCCTGTCTCGTCCCGTCAGAAGAATGAGCGCAATGGGTCAGTTGCAGCAGCGAGGACTGCTCCGATTCCTGTTAAAGCGAAGGGAAAGAAGGGTGGAAAGGTCAAAGAGCGTAGTTCAGGGTCACTTTCTTCTTACACCGACGATCAAGCCAGCGATAAAACTGAAAAACCCCAGGAGCAGTGGTATTGCTGCCGCTGCTGCGAGCCAGATAGCCAGGAAGAGAAGGGGCACCAGGATCACTGGTTTGTGGAGTATCATGGTATAGATGCGGCCAGTCCCGATCTTGTTTGCTCCGCCAAGCATAACTCCCGCCGCCAGGGTAGCCGCGATAATGCCACTGGTAAGCAACGTCAGAAAGAAACGGGAGAAGCCATAGAGGAAACTACCGCGAACGGCATTGATACAGAGGATCGCCAGTCCCAGGCTTTGCAGGGCCAGGGCCAGAATGAATGGTAATCCAGGTCGGAGGATTGGCAAGCCGGCGCCGGCAATACCCAGCGCCAGGCCAACAATTTGAATGCCCAGGCCGCTAAAGAAGGAGGCTGCACCGCTTCGTCCAGGGGGAGTGTGCGCCCTTATTTTTTTACTATTACTGTGGCTCTGCATGGCGGCAAGCTGGCCCATAATGCTCGTTTTGATGGAATAGGTTTCGGGGTTGTTGGGATCAAGCTCAAGTGAAAGTTCGATAGCTTGCAATGCCATCTGATAATGACCGGTGTTGGACAACAATGCAGCCCGCATACTCCAGGCGAGGGCATTATTGGTATCTATCTTCAACACTTGCTCAACGGCCTTGAGGGCTTCTTGAAAACGACCGGCGGTGCCAAGCAATTGCCCCTTGAGAATGAGCGCCTGGACGTTGTTGGGGGCAATTTGTAGGGCCTGCTCGACGCATTCGAAGGCTTCTACCGGGTTCTGCAATTGAATAAACTGGCGCGCCTGTCTCAGGAGGAGGGCGCATTGTCGATCTGCCGCTGAGAGCTGAAGCTGACCGGAGGTCGTCGGCGACATCTGCGCGGTGGCGATTGCGCTTTGCAGCGCCTGACCAGTGAGTTCACCTGTGGCCGCGGTTTGCCCAGCAGACGAAGATGCCGCGGGGGACTGAGCAGGTTGGCCTTTTTGCTGTGTAGCCAGAGGCGCCATGTCTCCGACCAGAACGACAGGAGTGCGCTCCTGTCCAAAGAGTTGCGGGCGGTGTTGTTCGTCAAGTGACTTAACAAGGAACCCGTTGAGTCGTTGGAGGGTAACCTGCTTGCTTGCTGGATCGATAGCTGGCCCGCAGAGACCAACTATCATGCGATAGGCAAAAACACCCAGTTTTTTTTCTCTCGCTTCAGGGGTAAACTCGTTTCCGCGGCAGGAGCAGAGAATCAAGCGATCACTTGTTTGTTGCAGCGCATTGAGAACAGTTGGGCCCATCAGCGGTCTGAAATCGTAAGGAGACATGCGCTGCTTGCTCCAGGATTGGCCCGTCTGGAAGCAATCGAATATAAACACGACTTGAGATGCCTGGCTCCGTGCCATAGATTGCCGGATTAACGTTGGAAGGTGGATTCCTGTGGCAGGCTGCTGGTAGTGTGTATTTG
>VBHS01000325.1 GCA_005881295.1 Chloroflexota bacterium | reverse complement strand
ACCCCAGGATCTTCGGACCAACAATGTTGAACGTTGTGCCGAGGATGGCCGCACCAAGCACGACCAGCAAGCGATATTTCTGCGGCACGAAGTAAACGAGGAACCGCTTGAGCGTCCCCTTAAAGTCCTTGGGTTTCTCGACCGGCCTGCCCATAGCGCCCCATCCGCCTCTGCCCATCGGCCCGCCAGCCATACCACCGGGTTGCTGTGCTCTGCGCTCTACACTCATGCGATTTCCTCCGCGATTTCCTCCATTGAAAGCTGTGAGGTGACAATTTCACGATAGACCTCACTCGTCCTCATCAATGTTCGATGGTTACCTATGCCAGCGACATGTCCCTCATCTAAAACGATGATCTGATCTGCATCCATGACCGTACTGACCCGCTGGGCCACAATGAGCACGGTAGCATCAAGGGTTTCTTTTTTCAGTGCCGCGCGCAGCCTGGCGTCGGTTTTAAAGTCCAGCGCTGAGAAACTGTCGTCGAACACATAGATTTCAGGCTTTCTCACCAGGGCTCGCGCAATCGAAAGACGCTGCTTCTGGCCGCCCGAGACGTTCATGCCACCCTGAGCAATCACGGAAGCAAAGCCATCTTGCATGTCCGAGATGAATTCGGTGGCCTGCGCAACGTCAGCGGCATGCTGCACCTCTTCCTCCGAAGCATCTTCTTTGCCATAGCGGATATTCTCGCTTATCGTCCCTGAAAAGAGCACGGCCTTTTGCGGCACAAAACCAATTTTCGCGCGTAAATGCTCCTGCGACATCTCGCGGACATCGACACCATCAATCAGGATATGGCCGCTGTCGATGTCATAAAAGCGTGGAATCAGGCTGACCAGCGTCGATTTGCCCGCGCCTGTGCCACCGATAATCGCCGTGACCTCGCCTGGGCTCGCGCTGAATGAGATGTTGGAGAGGGCTGGCTCTTCCGCACCGGGATAGCTGAACGTGACGTCCTGGAACTCTACGAATCCTCGCTGCGTGTCAGCATCATTCACCGTTGGGGCATCATTGATTTCAGGCGCTATCACCAGCACTTCGTTAATTCTGTCTGCAGAGGCTGCAGCGCGTGGGAGCATGATAAACATCATCGAGACCATCAGCAGCCCGAACAGAATTTGCATGGCATATTGCAGGAATGCGAAGATTGCACCAACCTGCATCTCTCCATTATTGACGCGGATACTGCCGAACCAGAGAATAGCGATGCCGGAAACGTTCAGCACCAGCATCATAATCGGCATCAATGCGGCAACGATTCTGTTGACCCTGATAGCCACGTCGGTCAGATCGTGGTTGGCCTCGTCAAAACGCTCCTCCTCATGCTTTACGCGGTCAAACGCGCGGATGACGCGCACCCCGGACAGCCCCTCATCCAGGATGAGATTGAGTTTATCAAGTTTCTGCTGCATGACGCGGAAGAGCGGAATGGCCCTGCTCATAATCAGAGCAATGGCACCGACCAGGATTGGCATGACCACCACCAGAATCCAGGCGAGTGTAGCATCCTGGGCAACCGCCAGAATAATCCCACCGATGATCATCATTGGCGCGGTGACCATCATGAGCAGGATAATAACCCAAACCTGCTGAACCTGCGTTGTATCGTTGGTCGTGCGGGTAATCAGCGAGGCTGTACTCATCATATCAAATTCGTGCAGCGAAAATTGTTCTACGCGATTGAAAATCTTGCCGCGGATAATTTTGCCAAAACCGGTAGCGACTCTGGCGCCAAAGAAAGCGCCGACGATCGCGCAGATGGTGCCTCCGATCGTCACCAGCAACATCAGGCCGCCGGTTCTCCAGATATATCCGATATCTCCCTTCACAACCCCGTTATCCACAATATCTGCCATCAGGGTTGGCAGATACAGGTTAGCAAAGGACTGCGCAAAGGCGAGCACCAGTACAAGAACGAGCGTCATACGATACGGTTTCAAGAATCGCATCAACTTGATCATGCTTCCTCGTCTCCATTCCATAGTGAGTGATACATGCTGGCTTCTCTCTCCTCGAAGTAGCGAAGCACTTTGGACAAAAGGTCGACAAGCTGATTGCTCTGTTCCTCTCCCAGGTATTCGAGCAGTCCATGCATGGAGGCGAAAAAAGCATCTGCAGCCTGCTGAGCGACCATTTCACCTTTCCTCGTTAGCTTAACGACAACCGCTCGTCGGTCTATCGGGTCGATATGCCGCTCGATTAATCCATTCGCTTCCAGACCTTTCAGCAATTGAGTGATGGTCGGAGAGGTCACGTCAAGCTGCTTGCTGATCTCCGACACTTTTATTTCGGGGTTAGGAAGATTCATGCTTCTCCTGACACAGAACAGCACTCTGATTTCGCTCGGTTTACAACCCGCAATTGATTTTTGATGCCAGCCAAGCTTGTGGAACTGCATCATGGTTCTGAAAAGTTTCTGTTCAGGAGTGGTGGCAGTCTGCTCCAATTGATCACCTCTATCTTTGATTATATCCGCAAAATAGGTAGGTTACTAATTTATTTGGTAACCTAATTATATAGCGAAGTGTTTGAGTTGTCAATACATATCATCACCCAATTTTTGCAAGAGTTTCCAATACACTGGGCAGGGGACGTGATACAATAATGCTTACATATGAACATGACTAGACCATCACAACCTCTCTGTAGAGGATGTGGACAATCGATCAATGGATATTACCTTTCAGCTCTGGGGGCAGCATGGCATCCAGAGCATTTTGTCTGCGCCACCTGCCATCAACCTATAAACAATACCCAGGTTAACGTACGCGAAGGCAAGCCCTATCATACCCAATGTTACCGCGATCGCTTCGATCCACGTTGCGCCTATTGTCACAAGCCGATCACCACTCAATATTACACCCACAATGGAGCATCATACCATCTTGAATGTTATCAGGAGCATATAGGTCCCCGTTGTCAGTATTGTCACAAGCCGATTCTAGGCCAGTACTACACACACGAGGGTGCCTTCTATCATTCGGAGTGTTACCGCGATCATGTAGTTCCTCGTTGTGCCTATTGTGGCAAGCCGCTCATGAGTGAATACCTGGTAGATCACTGGGGGACGAAGTATTGTAAGGAACACCAGGGCCAGTATCCAACGTGTGCCTTCTGTGGGCGTCTCGTCCCTCCACAGCAACAAGATCCGCAGTCGAGCGAACATGTGCGCTGTCCCATCTGTCGAGCGAGTGCCGTTGAGTCGCTTCCCCAGGCTCGCGCCATCTTCCAGGGCTTGATGCAGCAGCTCAATGCTCAGGGCTTACAGTTCAATAACATACCGCTTCAGATTGAGCTTGTTGACCGGGCCAGGCTGGCTCAACTCTTGAATGGTCGGAGTGGAGTGGATGCACTCGGCGTCACCACACATTCAACGCATATGCTGAATGGGCAGGTTGTTCGTACAGAAGTGAACGGTATTGCAGTACTGCGCGGTCTCCCTTCAACCCTATTCCGGGGTGTTTGCGTTCATGAGCTGGGTCACGCCTGGCTTACTTTACAAGGAATACGGGGTCTACCTTCCTGGGCAGAGGAAGGCTTTTGTGAATCATGCCTATCATACTGGAAACTCCTCAGGCATATTGCGGAAGAGCTCGCTGATGGAACGACCATGATGCAAGCGTAATATTGCCTCTGAAAGCAGAGGAGCTACAGAAAGCACCGCCGTCTTCTGCTGAAGAGATGGTGTATGGAAGGGAATCGTGTCGGTCAGGACGATCTGTGTAATCTCAGGCATGGCTAATCGCTCTTCGGCGGCAGGGCTGAATACCCCATGCGTCAAGACGACCGTCATGTTCGGCACCGCTCCTGCATCCAGCAAAGTTTTGGCGCAGGTAATGATGGTATTACCCGTCGCAATGATATCATCCACAATGATTGGGTGCTTTCCCTCAACTGAGCCGACAACCACGCCCACCTCGACTCCCTCCCCACGCTCACCACTGCGGCGTTTATGCATCACGACCAGCGGCACATTGAGCAGGTTTGCGTACATTTCCGCGACTTTGACCCGTCCGGTATCTGGAGTCACGAGCACCGCATCGTGTACATCGATATGGGTGCGCAGGTGATTGGCGAGCAACGAAATGGCCGTCAGGTGGATCATCTCGATGTCAAAGAAACCTTGAATGGCGGGTGAATGCAGGTCGATTGCTACCACACGATTCGCTCCTGCTATGGTAAGCAGGTTGGCCACCAATTTCGCGGTGATCGGCTCGCGGCCCGTCGACTTCTTCTCCTGCCGGGAATAGCCATAGTAGGGCATAATGACAGTGATGCGATTGGCCGAGGCGCGACGAAACGCATCAATCATCACCAACAGTTCCATAAGATGTTCGTTCACCGGGGGGCAGGTCGATTGCACGATATAGATATCTCGACCTCGCACGCTTTCCTGGATTTGGACGTGGCATTCTCCATCGGCAAAATGATCCACTTCGCGTCTTCCCAGGGGGCGCCCGAGCCGCTCTGCGACGATTCGTGCCATTTCGGGCGTGGCCGTGCCACAGTAGATATCAATGTCAGGAATTGCTTCGTTTTCACGCATGTGTTGTACTGCTGCTGTTTTCGCCATAATATGCCATCCTATCGTCGTATTCAGTTCCATTGCTTTCTAGCAAATAGTATAAAACGGGAGGGCAAGAGATGTCATGGCCTGAAAGCTGGCTTGCGTCTAGAACGGGGAGTGAGGGGAGCTTATTACCTGATAAACAATAGACACTGAGACATCTTTCCCGTCATATCCTGCTGCTGCCTGCCCAATCAAGTCTTCCAAAGAGATGATACAATGGCAGAGCAGTTAATAAACATGCATCCTTTTTGGGAAAATCAAGGAGACCCACGTACCCAACGTGGTAATGGGAAGGAGAGTAAAAAATGGCTAACTTCGTGAAATCGCCATGTGACGAGGGCGTGATTCGCTCTGCCCCTCAGGCTGCACCATGCTCCCCACATGTTGGGACGTGGGTCCTTGTCGCAACCATCCTTGGATCAAGCATGGCCTTCATTGTTGGCTCCGTCGTCAATGTCGCGCTGCCTGTCATCCAAAGAGACCTCAACGCAACGACCTCCGATGTGCAGTGGATCGTGGAGGCCTATTCGCTCTTTCTCGCCGCGCTCATTCTCGTGGGAGGATCATTAGGTGATCACTTTGGACGACGGCGCATCTTCGCTATTGGCATCGCGATCTTCACCCTTTCCTCTATCTGGTGTGGATTATCGCCAAACGTGCTCCAATTGATTCTCGCGCGAGCCATTCAGGGGATAGGGGGCGCCTTGCTGGTGCCTGGCAGTCTGGCGATTATCAGCGCTTCGTTTAGCGATGAGCAGCGTGGGCGCGCGATTGGCACCTGGTCTGGTTTTACAGCTATAACCTCAGTGGCGGGTCCGGTGCTCGGGGGTGTGTTAGTACAATACGCCTCCTGGCGCTGGGTCTTCTTCATCAATGTCCCGCTGGCAGTGGTAGTGCTTGGCGTGCTGTTCTGGCGAGTGCCGGAGAGCCGTGACGCAGACGCATCACGAAGACTGGATTGGTGGGGTACGCTGCTTGTGACCGTCGGTTTAGGCGCGCTGGTGTATGGGCTGATTGAGGCGGGATCCATTGGTTTCGGCAATACCCTGGTGCTCAGCGCCCTGGCTGTTGGCATAGCTGCACTGCTCGCATTTCTCCTGGTAGAAGCTCGTACCCCGGCGCCGATGGTCCCGCTGACCTTGTTCCGTTCGCGCACCTTTAGCGGAGCAAATCTCCTCACACTCTTGCTGTACGGAGCCCTGGGTGGCTTAACCTTCTTCTTACCGTTCAATCTCATTCAAGTACAGGGCTATCCTCCTTCGGCTGCTGGCGCTGCATTCGTCCCTTTCATTCTCATCATGTTTCTGCTTTCGCGCTGGGCTGGCGGCCTGGTGAACCGCTATGGCGCGAAGCTCCCGCTGGTAGTCGGACCCATCATTACTGCCGTCGGCTTTGCCCTCTTTGCTCTGCCGGGTATCGAAAATGGTCCAAGCAGTTACTGGTACACCTTTTTTCCAGCAGTGGTCGTTATGGGTTTTGGCATGGTCATCACCGTCGCTCCGCTCACGACGACGGTGATGGGAGCGGTGGAGCAACGCCATGCCGGTATTGCTTCTGGGATCAATAATGCTGTATCCCGCACAGCCGGGCTACTTGCTATTGCCATCTTCGGCATTGTTGTTTTATCTGTCTTCAATAGCAGCCTTGATAGCTACCTGGCAACACTGCATCTATCGCCTGACGTGCGGCACCTGATAGATGTGCAGCGCATCAAGCTGGTCGGTATCACCATCCCCACGAATGTTGGCAGTGAGGCGCAGGTGGCGCTCAAAAGAGCGATCGATGAGTCATTCGTGAACAGTTTTCGCCTGGTCTCGCTCATTTGCGCAGCCCTGGCCCTGGTAAGTGCACTCAGCGCCTGGTTGTTGGTGGAGGGGAAGAAACCGCAACGGGCGGAAAGTACGGTGGAAGGGTCGCAGGCTGACATAGCATACTCCTCCCGGTCAGGCGATCTGTCCAGCTAATCTCTTGGCAACTATTTTAGATTAGCCTATTACCAGGAGTTACGGCTCCGAGGGCAGAAAGAAAGGGAACATCCATGAGCTATCAGTACGTGATCTACGAGAAAAAGGGACACATCGCCTATGTGACGATCAATCGGCCCGAGGTGATGAATGCGCTCCACTACGATACGAGCGTTGAGTTGAGCGAGGCCTTCGACGACTTCAAGCAGGATGACGAGTCCTGGGTGGCCATGATAACGGGGGCGGGTAACCGGGCGTTCTCCGCAGGCAACGACCTCAAGGCGACGGCCGCGGCAACCGCCAAAGGAGAGAAGCGGCCGGATTTCAGTGAACATGTGCGCTTCGGCGGCATCACCGGTGACTTCGTGTGCGACAAGCCGATCATCGCGGCAGTCAATGGCGTCGCCCTCGGTGGAGGCTTCGAGATAGCGCTGGCCGCTGACCTCATCATTGCTGCCGAGCATGCGCGCTTCGGCCTACCCGAACCACGTGTAGGCCTGATTGCCGCGGCTGGCGGCGTGCATCGTTTGCCGCAACAGATCCCTCTCAAACAGGCTATGGGGATGCTGCTGACCGGTCGGCAGATTCCGGCGCAAGAAGCCTACCGCCTTGGCCTGGTCAACGAGGTGGTGCCAGGCACGGATCTTATGGCGGCGACCGAGCGTTGGGCCAACGAGATCCTGGAGTGCTCACCCCTGAGCGTGCGGCTCACCAAGGAGGCCGCGCTCTCAGGACTGGTATATTCCGTTGAAGAGGCCACGCACATGGACCGGCCGCGCCTCCAGCGCCTGTTCGCCTCGCAGGACTTTGTTGAGGGTCCAAAGGCGTTCGCCGAAAAGCGCAAACCCAACTGGACGGGCAGGTAAGGGGCAACGCATCCTCTGTCTCAGTATTTCATTTTGATTGTCATTTTGTACATCGTTCTCCGTAGCCCCAAACGCAAAGAAAGGAGTATCCTTTGCCTGAACGTGAAAAACCGCGCGTTACCTCGGAGCAGGTGCTGGAAGTGCTGCAAACCTGCTATGATCCTTGCTGCAAGGAACGCGCCGTCAGCGTCGTTGAGTTAGGACTCATTCAAGGTGTACACGTAGCTGAAAACGGGCATGATGTGCGCGTCGAACTATTGTTGACCTCTGGCTGGTGTCCTTTCTCAACCCATCTCTTGCAGATGATCGATCAAAATCTGCGCATCTTGGAGGGGGTCGGTGAAGTAGACACCGAGATTGTCTGGAACTCCGTCTGGACACCAGAACGCATGAGCGCCAGCGCGCGCCAGAAACTGACCCTGCCAATGGCACAGTTGCTGCCATTGCGACAACAACGTCTTGAACGTGAAGCGAGAGAAGCGCAAGCTTCGCACTCGCCTGTTTCTTGAAATGCACGAGAGGAGTACATCATGCTGGACAATGACGCCTTTGTCTTTGACTGTGTATGCCATGTTTTCAACTTTGACATGCGCAACGCGTATGGTAAGCCGGGCCAGATGTTCATCAATCATCTCTACGCCTTCCACCAGGTGTTGACTCCGCCGGGCGAGCGCGTGCTCGGTCCCGAAGAGTTTTTGCGAGAGTGGAGCATCGATGAAATCGCACGGATGGTATTCGAGGAATCCGGCACGGATATGATTGTGGCGCAGCCTCTACCGCTTACAGACCTCTTCTATGATGGACTGTCGCAGTGGGAAAAGTGTGCCGCAATGGCGCAGAAATATCCTGACCGCGCTATTTTTTGGGGGTCCGTCAACCCGTTAGAGGGCAGGAAGGCGTTGGATTTGATGGAACGCCAGGTGAAAGAATATGGCGCGAAAGCCTTCAAGCTGTACAATGTCCGCTACGATTATGGTGAGCCATTCCCCTGGCGCATGGACGATCCACGCGTGGCCTATCCCGTCTTCGAAAAGGCGCTTGAGCTGGGTATTACGACCATAGGCGTGCACAAGGGTGTGCCGCTTGGACCGCAGCCCATAGAGCATACGCAGGCCTGGGACATGGACGGAGCCGCCGCTAACTTCCCAGATATCAACTTCGTTATCTTCCATGTCGGGCTCCCCTTCATCGATGAGATTTGTTGGCAACTTGTGCGCTATCCCAACCTCTATGCATCGATTGCCGCCACGCTCAACTTTATCGTGCGTGCGCCGCGTTCCTTCGCAGAAAACATGGGAAAGCTGATGTTCTGGGGCGGTGAAGACAAGATCCTCTACGGCGGTGAGACACCCATCTGGCATCCGCGCTGGGCGCTCGACGCCTTCTGGAAATTTGAACTGCCCGAAGACCTGGTGACAGGTTACGGCTATCCCCAATTGACCACACAGGCCAAAAAGAAAATCCTGGGAGGTAATCTCGCTCGCTTGATGGGCATGGATGTTGAAAAGAAAGTACAAGAGTTACAGCGTTGACATCAAAAGCGTAGCCCGTCGAATGGCTCATCTTCGCTCTGCAGGGACAGGGAATGATGGAGGGTTGAGAAAGGACCCTGTCCTTGCAGGCACCTTGTGACGTAGCATAAGTGTAGCTCGACTCGTTAACCAGCAATCTTCTACGCATTGATAGAGATATGAGCGCTTCTCAATGATAGGGCTATCGTCGCTCTATCTATGCCATAGATATCATTCCGGTCCTAACAAATAAGTTCTGACACGAGATCTTTTTGATGTACGCCGCTTATTACTACTTCGTTCGGGTTTTCGGCGCGGACCGTAGACACGCTCTGCCATTTCTTCAACAGTTCTCATTACCTCTTTGAGCACAGGTTTTTGCTTAAAGAAGATGACCTCGCCTGCGGTATCCTGAAATGCTTCTTCGGTGATGTTCAGCCCCTCGTAGACC
>VBHS01000324.1 GCA_005881295.1 Chloroflexota bacterium | reverse complement strand
CAGTACACCGGACTCACGATCGCGGAGGTGACCTCGGCCGATTTCCGCGCGCGCGTGTTTCATCCGGAAGACGTAGCGCGCCTGCGGGAGGAGCGCCGGGACGCCCTCGCGCGTGGTGTGCCCTTCGAGTTCGAGCAGCGCGCTCGGCGCCACGATGGCCAGTACGAAACGCCTGATTTCCCGGTCCTCTCGGCCGGTCCCACGCCGCGCACGCCGCTCGCGAATTGGGATTTCATGCTCCGCGGCGCAGACGGAACGGTGGCACGTTGGACGTGGGACGAATTCGCAGTCCTTCCGCACGAAAGTATGACGGCCGACATCCATTGCGTCACGAAATGGTCCAAGCTCGACACGATGTGGGAGGGAGTCTCGGTGGACGCGCTGCTGGCGGCGGCCGCCGCGCGCGGCGTGAAGCCCGCGCCCTACGTGCTCGCGATGTCGGACGGAGGGTACGCCACAAACCTGCCGCTGGCGGACGTCACGGGTGGCAAGGCGTGGGTGGCGGTGAAATTCGGCGGCGCGCCGCTCGCGCCCGAGCACGGGGGGCCGGCGCGCCTGCTGGTGCCCCACCTCTACTTCTGGAAGAGCGCCAAGTGGGTGCGCGGTCTGCGCTTAGTCGCTGAAGATGAGCCCGGCTTCTGGGAAGCGCTGGGCTACAACAATCACGGAGATCCATGGAAAGAAGAACGCTACCAGGGCGACTAAGCTGGCAACTGGCTGAAGTGGTGGCCACCCAGGCAGAAACGGCGCGAACCAGGAGCATCACGCTGGATCTCCCCACCTGGATGGGGCATCGAGCCGGTCAGCACGTGGATGTGCGCCTCACGGCCGAAGACGGCT
Source organism: Chloroflexota bacterium (assembly GCA_005881295.1). Lineage (GTDB taxonomy): Bacteria > Chloroflexota > Ktedonobacteria > Ktedonobacterales > Ktedonobacteraceae > UBA11361. The sequence continues at coordinate 4,992 of VBHS01000324.1, read as the reverse complement.
ACCAGGCCGAGCGCAGCTATTCGATCGCCTCGCCACCGGAGGAGGCTCCGCGCGTGACGCTCACCGTCGAACGGCTGGATGACGGGGAGGTGTCGCCCTACCTCACCGAGGAACTCCGCGTCGGTGACAAGCTGGAGCTGCGCGGCCCGATCGGGGGCTACTTCGTCTGGGAGGCGCAGATGGGCGGCCCGCTCCTGCTGGTGGCAGGGGGATCGGGTATTGTGCCCTTGATGGCCATGCTCCGCCACCGGGCCGCCGCAGGGGGCAGCGTGGCGACCCGCTTGCTCGACTCGTCGCGCTCTTACGCGGACATCATCTACCGCGACGAACTCGACCGCCTGGTCAAGAACACCACGATGCTTGAGGTGGTACATACCTTGACCCGCGCGCAGCCGCCCGGATGGACGGGCTATCACCGTCGCATCGATCCCGAGATGCTGCGCGAGGTGGCCTGGTCATCTGATCAGCGCCCCCTGACGTTTGTCTGCGGCCCTACCCCGTTCGTCGAAACAGCTGCAGCCAGTCTCGTCACCCTGGGACACGATCCAGCACGCATCAAGACCGAACGATTCGGACCGACAGGAGAAGCATGATGGAGAACAAGCTCGATGGCAACGCAGCCGCAGGCACCCTGCAAGAAATCTTCCCCTTTGAAATGACGCTCGCCCAGGTCACCTGTACGGGCTGCGGCACCACCAATGTGATTGGTGCGACCGCCGCCTATATGCATGGCATGGGGACGATCGTGCGCTGCCCCGTCTGCGATACCGTGCTCATCCGCGTTGTGCATGCCAGGGGACGCTACTGGCTGGATATGCGGGGCGTGCGTGTCCTCGAGATCAGCGTGGAGGCCTAGACTTTCTTCTTGGTTTCTCTGCCTGGTGGTAAAAAGCGCGAAGGTTGGTTCTTACACACTCTCGGTGAGGCAAGAACCGTTGAAAGAAGGAGGATAACGTATGCAAGCAACGAATCCAGTTGTTCAACGGGCTATTGATGACTGTAAAGAGTGTCATGCGATCTGCGTCCAAACGATCCAGTATTCTGTCCAGCAAGGTGGTCCCTACGTAGCGCCCGATTATCTGCGGCTCTTAGAGGACTGCGCCCAGCTCTGCCAGCTCAGCGAAGATTTCATGCTGCGCGATTCTCCCATCTCCGCAACCATCTGCACTGTTTGCGCTGAGGTGTGCGACCAGTGCGCAGTTGCCTGTGATCAGGTAGGGAGAGGCACCGATGCCCAGCTGAGAGCCTGCGCTGATCAGTGTCGGCGCTGTGCCCAATCCTGTCGGCAGATGGCACAAATGCGACCATAAATGTGCTCCTGCTTGCAATGAGCATGACCTGGCATCTCATTCACAGCAGGACTGCCGATGCATGTCGCACAAAGTGGGATCTTCGCGCCTCGTGACGGGCTCTCACTCCTATCTGGAGTTCGATCTGCTTGAGCAGGCCAATGGCTCTGGGTAGCGGGTCATGCCTACGATAAGGTCTTTGATGTGACAAAAGAGGCGGTGCAAGTGCTTGCTTCGCTTGTATCATACTGCCTGCTTGGAGTCAATAAAACCGCTTGAGATGGGAAAGGAAGCCCATCTTTTCCAGGCTTAGCGGGGAAGAAACAAGCCAGAATCATTCCGACGAATCCTTAGCGGGGATTTTGGGAGGTAAAAATGTCGGGACCCCGTAATCGCGAGAACCGCTCCCTCTCCCATCGTTGTTCTTGTCAGGGCACGTGCCTCCCTCATGCGGCATGAGCATGTGCTCACTATGAAAACAAGAAGGAGAAGTCTCATGAAGCGACACTGGACCAACGAAGAGTTAGCCGAACACTGGATCCTCTCGTCCAAAGAACTTGATCTGATCGGCGACAGCAAGACCGATCACAATCTGCTTGGCGCAGCATGCCTGTTGAAGTATTTCCAGCAGGAAGGACGCTTTCCTGCTCAGAAACAAGACATCCCTCCCATCGTCATCGTGCATCTGGCCCAACAACTGGGAGTAATCCCGGAGAAGATTATTCCCTACGACTGGGAAGGGCGCACGATCAAGGCCCATCGCGCAGCCATCCGCACGTTTCTGGATGTTCACGAGGCCACGCTCGCTGATGAGGAGGCGCTGGTCGAGTGGCTCTGTCAGGAGGTCGTGGCGGAGCAGCGGCAGGAGGAAGCCCTCATCGCCTCCTTGTACACCCGGTGCAAGGAGCAACGGATTGACCCGCCTACTCCCGATCGCGTCCGCCGCCTGGTGCATACCGCACTGCATCGTTTTGACGAACGGCTTTGCGCCACGGTCATGCAGCAGCTCTCCCTGGAGACACGGACCAGGCTGGATGCGCTGCTCACCGTCGAGTTCTCCGAGACACAGGCGCGGGAAGAAACGGCGTCTGCTCTGGAGGAAGCTTCCGGTGAGGCAGGGACAGCAGAAGCGTCTCAGGAACCAGCACTGCCCCGTCCCCAGTCGGCCCTCCACGCACTCAAGCACGATGCCGGTCCTCTCGGCCTCTCTCGCGTCCTCGAGGAAATCGCGAAGCTGGAGCGCATCCACCAGCTCGGCTTGCCTGCGGACTTGTTCGCTCATGTGTCTGCCAAGACCCTGGACAGTTACCGTAACCGCATCGCCGTTGAGGACCTCCAGGAGGTGCGCCGCCATCCCGGTCCCATCCGCTTCACCCTGCTTGCTGCCTATTGTTGGCGCCGGCGGCAGGAAATCGTCGATATCCTGGTTGAACTGCTGCTGGATGTCGCTCATCACTTGACGACCAGGGCCGAACGGCGCGTGGAGAAAGCTTTCGTCAAGGATATCAAAAAGGTCTCTGGAAAAACCACCCTGCTCTTTCGTCTGGCGGAGGCAGCGATCGACAAGCCGGATGGCTCCGTTCGCGAAGTGGTCTTTCCGGTGGTGAGCGAACAAACCCTGCGTGACCTGGTCAAAGAATACAAGGCCGGCGGCTCCACCTACCAGCAGCAGGTGCAGAAGGCGATGCGCGGCCCCTACAGCAAACATTACCGGCGCATGGTGCCGGTCATCTTGAAGCACCTGGCCTTCTGCTCCAACAACGAAGTCCACCAACCCATCATCCAGGCGTTGGACCTGCTCAGAAAGTACATCGATGTCCCCCTGACACAGCCCCATTTCGCCAGCATCGAGAACGTTCCCCTCGACGAGATCGTGCCGGCCAGCTGGCGCAAAGCCGTCGTCACGCAGGACAAGACAGGCAAGACTGAGCAGGTCAGTCGCCTGAATTACGAACTGTGCGTCCTGCACACGCTGCGCGAGAAAGTCCGCAGCAAAGAAGTCTGGGTTCGGCACGCCGGCCGCTTCCGCGATCCGCATGATGACCTGCCCAAGGACTTTGCGCACAAGCGCACCACCTACTATGAGGCGTTACATCTGCCCCTGGACGCTGACACCTTCATTCACAAACTGCAGGCTGAGATGACCGCGGCCTTAGAGCAGCTCAATGAAAGCATTCCCACCAACCCTCACGTCCATCTCTTGTCCAAGGCTGGGGGCTGGATCTCGCTTTCGCCCCTGCCTCCCCAGCCCCAACCCCAGCACTTACGGCTGCTCAAAGGCGAACTGGGAACGCGCTGGCCCATGATCGAACTGCTCGATATTCTCAAGGAAACGGACCTGCGGGTGCGCTTTACCGATCGCTTCCACACGCAGACCCTGCGAGAGAACCTGGATCGGGCGATGATTCAAAAACGGCTCCTGCTGGGCCTGTACGGGCTGGGCACCAATATTGGCCTCAAGCGCGTCTGTGCGGGCGATCAGAGCGAGAGCTATCGCGACGTCCTCTATATCTGTCGGCGCTTTCTCACCAAAGATGCACTCCGAGCAGCGATTGCCGACGTGGCCACTGCCATCTTCCGTGTGCGACGGCCTGACATCTGGGGTGAAGGCACCACGGCATGCGCCTCCGACTCCAAGAAATACGCCGCCTGGGATCAGAATCTGATGACCGAATGGCATCCCCGCTATCGTGGGCCTGGGGTGCTCATCTACTGGCACGTCGAGCGCAAAGCCGTCTGTATTTACTCGCAACTCAGTCGCTGCACCTCCTCCGAAGTCGCCGCCATGATCACCGGGCTGTTGCGCCACGCCTCAGAAATGCAGGTCGAGCGCAATTATGTCGATACCCACGGACAATCGGAAATCGGGTTTGCTTTCTGTTCCTTGTTGGGCTTTCAGCTCTTGCCCCGCCTGAAGAATCTGCATGCCCAAAAGCTCTATCGTCCTGAAACGGGACACCCTGACGACTACCCAAACCTGCAACCGGTGCTCACGCGCCCGATTAAATGGGAACTCATCCGGCAGCAGTATGACGAAATGGTCAAATTCGCGACAGCCCTGCGTCTGGGCACTGCCGAGACAGAGGAGATTCTGCGTCGCTTTACGCGTAACGGCGTGCAGCACCCGACCTATGCTGCGCTCCTGGAGCTAGGAAAGGTGCAGCGCACTATTTTTCTGTGTCATTACCTCAGCTCCGAGGAACTCAGGCGCGAGATCCAGGAAGGACTCAATGTCATCGAGAACTGGAATTCGGCGACCAATTTTATTCACTTCGGTCGCCTTGGGGAGTTCAGTACGAACAGCATCGAAGATCAAGAGCTAGCCATGCTCGCCCTCCATCTCTTGCAGATATCCCTCACATTTGTTCAGACTTTGATGATTCAAGAGGTCTTGTCCGAGCCGGCCTGGATGAGCCGGATGACCAAAGAGGACCTGCGCGGGCTGACCCCACTGATCTACAGCAATGTCAATCCCTATGGCCTCATTCGACTCAACATGGCCGAGCGTCTGAGGATTGAACGAGCGGAGGCGGTCTAAAGGAGGGCTTTTTCTTCAAGCGAGCGGAAACACTGGGGCAAGAGGCAGTTCACGTCAAACCGTCTTCTTGCTTCCAGCAATATTGCTATCTTGCCCCTGGTGTCACCAATGTTTGTATTGAGCCAACTTGCATCGACGGCATACGCCATCAATTTACTGAAGGCT
>VBHS01000323.1 GCA_005881295.1 Chloroflexota bacterium | reverse complement strand
AAGGGCCATTGATAGCATTGATAGAATCGTCAGCATCGAGAAGAGTGGGATTAACCACTTGATGCTTGACTTCCCTTTAAGTACGCGCACTACATCGTGTCGTTTCAAGGCAAGCTCCTCTTCCTTAATAAATAGTAGGATTTCCTAAGCTATTTTAGGTGTACGACTTGTCGAACCTGGATACCAGTGGTTACGCTAGAAGAAATTTCCCCCTTTCTCTGTTCTGGATAGGAAGGCACTAACCAAAACAAAAGCACGATAGCAGTTTAGCAGTTTTTCCCTCTATGTCAAGCTGAGCTATAAAAGCTAACATTGCTCTGAAGGAGGATTAGCAGTATCCAGATGAAAGGGGAGGATGTCTCTGGCGGTGCTCTCAATGGAGTTCCATATGCAATCCTCAACGTGCAACGTCCGATAACCTCTAAAGAGGCGAAACAGAAGGTCACATCATGACGTGATGATAGTGTTCTATCGTTTTGCTATTTATACTGCAGATAAACAGGAGAAATACGATGTTACGAGGTGTACTCTTTGGCGTTGTTGCCGGAGCCATGGGCACGGTCGCCCTGAATGTAGTAACTTACGCAGATATGGCAATTCGTGGCCGACCATCGAGTAGCGCTCCATCCAAGATGGTCAGTATACTGGCAGAAAAAGTAGGTCTTTCCCTCTCCTCTCAAGGTAAAGGGTCCCAAGACCAGGCGGCTCAGAACCGTGAAAGTGGGTTGGGAGCTTTATTAGGCTACGTGAATGGTCTTGGTATGGGTGTAGCGTATGGGCTGCTGCGGTCACAACTAGACGATGTTCCCATACCACTTGCCAGTACCGCTGTCGGTCTGGCCGCAATGGCTGCCAGTGACATTCCCCTTTTTGCATTGGGCGTGAGTGATCCGCGAACATGGGGAGTATCGGGCTGGGCGGCTGATATCATTCCCCATATCATTTATGGCTTCGTTACGGTTACTACCTACGAGTTATTAACGAACAGCGATTAATGATACTTGAGGTGGGTCAACTGCGGTGCCTCCTCATTTCAGGATAGACAGATGAACATGCGTAGCATAGTAACTGAAAATGGCCGAGATCAGCCAGTGAGTACTTTATGAGGTTGTATAATAAGGCCATCATCAAAGAGCGTTTCACCATGCTCTCCTGAGGAAAAGGAGGTTTTTTGATGTCTCGTATTTGTGTCTTCGATGTCAACGAGACCCTGCTCGACTTGCGGGCCCTGGATCCTCATTTCGAGCGGGCCTTTGGTGATGCCCATGTACGCCAGGCGTGGTTTTCACAACTCCTGCAAACCGCTTTCGTCTCGACGATCACAGATAACTACAAGGACTTTGGGACCATCGGAGCGACTGCATTAGATATGATTGCTACGCGTCGAGGAGTGACGCTCAGCCAGCAGGATCGGACAAGCATTCTCCAGGGCATGCGCCAGTTACCACCACATCCTGATGTACGAGATGGCCTCGAACGCCTCCGCAATGCAGGATTGCGCCTGGTCACCCTGACGAACTCGACTGAACAGGTGGCACAGGAGCAAATCGAGCATGCAGGTTTGAGCGAGTACTTTGAGCGCATTTTCTCGGCGGATACTGTCCGGCGTTTGAAGCCTGCTCCGGAACCATACCGTATGGTGGCCGGACGCCTGGGTGTCGATATCGGCCAGACCCGGCTGATTGCTGCTCACTCCTGGGATATTGCAGGTGCATTACACGCTGGATGTGCGGCAGCTTTTATACATCGAACCGGTATGGTGCTTGATCCGCTCTTTGAGCGCCCGGACGTCGTCGGCGCCGATCTGCATGAGGTAGCCGATCGTATTCTAGAAAAGGAGGGGATGTGATGACTCCCTGCGGCTAAAGCCGAGGGCTTCGACGGACTTGCACCGAAAGATACCCTCCCTGGCAGTGTACAGAGCAATCTGGCGAAGCAGGTTAGTCCTTGATCTCTCTAGCCTGTAATTCTTTGAGAGCATCTTTTGCTACCCAGCGAGCTGTTTTGGAATCCATGCGTTGAATATCGTAGGCACAGGCAAGAGCCAATCCACGAAGGTGATCGTTGCGTTTGCCGATCTGTCGCAGCGCCCAGTTGACGGCTTTCTTCACAAAATTTCTCTCATCATCTGCGTATTGCTTGATCAATGGGAAAAATGGTAGGAATGCTTCATCGGGCGCTTGTTTGTCATGTACCGCCAATTCGGCCATCATTACAAACCCTGCACGCCGCACGAACTCTTGCTCCTGCTGAGACCACTGGACCGCCTTTTGATACGCGTAAGGCGTTTTATCAAACAAATTCCCGCATACCTGGTCGCACAGATCCCACGAATCAAAATCGTTGACCCACTCTTCCATTTGGCCAGCAGAAACGAGTCGAGGCTCAGCAATCATCGAAGCAAGTATTCTTGCCTCATGGATCCCTGAATCCCACAGTTCTAGTGCAAGTACCTGGTTTCGCCCGATTTCTTTTGCCATCTTACGCAGCGTGGGAATGGAGACCCCCAAAGCCTGGGTAGGTCTGATGCCAAATCTGGCCATACCGTCGATGGCCTGAGCATTGGCATACTGTTTCAAGTTCGCGATGATCTGCTCCGACGTCATAAACATGCACCTGCTTTCCTCGTCGAACTGTAAATATGTTCTTATTGTATACTATGCCAGGCGGTATAAAATAATTGCTAAGCGGATGTGTTGTAAAGCGAGGTTTCAGCTATGTCTGATGCTCATATCGGCGAAACAAACACAAGCAATACGTGCGCGTTCTGCGCGATCATTCGTGGAGAGGAACGCGCGGATACAGTTTTTGAGGATGATATCTCCCTGGCCTTTTTAGATAGAAGGCCCCTTTTTCCTGGACACTGCCTGTTGGTGCCAAAGGTCCATTATGAAACGCTCGCCGATCTTCCCGCTCCACTTGTTGGGCCACTCTTTCAAAATGCACAACTGCTGGAACGAGCCATTGAAGAAGGTTTACAAGCCGATGGAACGTTTGTTGCTATCAACAACCGCGTCAGCCAAAGTGTGCCGCACATGCATATTCATCTCGTACCTCGCCATAAGAAAGATGGTCTCAAGGGGTTCTTCTGGCCAAGACAGCGCTACAAAGATGAGGCTGCTCTCCTGCAAATACAAGAAACACTTCGATCTGCCGTGAACAGAATCCGTTCTCGATAACTTCATTGCTATGGATGGCTTTTACACCGAGTCCGATAATTGAGCCAGATCTCAAGTAGCCCAACAAGGTTACCTGTCATCCTGAACGGTAAACTATCCAGGACTCCTAAAAGGCTTGCAAAGAGGGGTCAAAGCGGATACAGTAGCAGCATGGTATTAGCTGAAGGATGAACTGACGAAGACGAAGGTGTAGGATACTATGAAGACTACCTGTTAGAGGGAACAGCATGAACACTTTGAAGAAAAACCTGGAACAACGCGAGAAACCTGAATTAATCGCTATCATTACGCATATACTGCGCCAGGAACCGGATTTGCAGTGGCTGCTCACGACGCCGCTGCCAACTTCCTCGCCTCGAAAGGCATTGATCGACCCAAAGATGTACCGACAGCAAGTACAAGCAGCTATGTCCGTAGGAGAAAACTAGCGCCAGCGCAAACGTCACGAAGTCCAGCGTAAGCTCGATGCTATTAAGTACATCGCTGATGAGTTTGTTAAATACGAAGATTACGCTGCTGCGCTCACCATCTATGAAGTGCTGGTTACAGAGGTCATTGAGCACTTCAATGACTACCGGGATGAGTACGTTGCGTTCAGTGTTATCCTCGTGGGTTGTATTGATGGACTGGATAGCTGCTTTGCGGGGGAAGAAGACAACCAGGAGATGCGGATGCGCGTCTTACGTACGCTCTTCGCCATCTACCGCTTCTATACAGACAGCGGGATGGATCTGGATGAGGATATTCCTGGTCTGCTGGTAGGAAACACAACATCAAAGGAACGGCAGGTCATTGCTGGATGGGTGCGTCAAGCGCTCTCAGAAACCAAAGGCAGGAAATGGAGTACTGAACACCAGATTCGGGAGTATGGTGCCTTTTTGGCAGCTTTAGAAAAGGTTGACCAGAAATGACCGTTGCTTCTCAGTGAAGAATGAAAGGTGCGCATGAAGAATCGACAGACAGCAGCGTCTGATTTAGAGGTTCGTTCACTCAAAACGCCTGCCGAGTTGGAGGCGTTCTTTCGTCTCAATGCAGAAATTTTTCGCCCTGACGAAGATGCTGATCTCGTCTCAGCACAACGGCGACGCTTTTTGATGGATGATCCCGATTTTTACCTTCACCAACTCCGGGGAGCCTTCTTAGGTGACACGTATGTTGGGGGCTATGCTCTGCTTGAACGCACCATGTGCCTGGGACCGGCCCGGCTCCGCACCGCTTGCATCAATGGCGTGGCAACGCACCCAGCTTACCGTCATCAAGGGATTGCTACAACGCTCATGCAGGATGCTATTCGCGTCGCAGAAAGCCAGCGGTATGCCCTGCTGTTCCTGCATGGATTGGCCTACTTCTACCAGCAGTTTGGCTACATCGATGTCCTTGAAGATACGCCCCGGCATATTTTCGCACGAAAACAGCTTCCAGAATCCGATCCTGGAACCTATTTTGTACGCGCTGCCACACTGACTGATGCTCCAGCACTTCTGGCCTGCTACCAGCGCCACTACAGTCCCTATCTTGGCAGTTTTGCTCCGACGCGTACGCTCCAACGACAGGAACATACGTTGTCCAATTGGTTCGAGGTAACTGACAGCGGACCCCTTGTGGTTCTCAACACTGAGCAGAAGCTACATGGCTATCTCCTGCTTTCGCGGAGAAGACGCAAGCTGTATGTCTATGAAGTGGCCGCTGATACCTGGCCAGCCACGCTTGCTTTACTCCATGCTCATGCACAATTGCTCGAAGCAGAGCCAGAACCTCCCCAGGAAATGAGTTGGCCTCTTCCTCCGACCGATCCAACATTTTACTTTCTCGCAGAACATATGCCAGTGCGGAGCGAGATGCTTTCCTTTCCGAACGGCGGATGGATGGCGCGCATTGTACATACGCCAACACTACTTCAGTCATTGCTTCCCCTCTGGCAGAAGTACTGGCAAGAGCGTTCGCGCCTGGTGGACTGGTGCGGCACTCTCGCGCTCACTATTGATGCCTATACGAGCTTTCTTGAAGTCACCCCAACCAGTATCCATCCCATTCGTACGCCATCTTCCTCTCCACTGCATGTCACCCTCAGTTCGAACATGTTTGTCCAACTGATCTTTGGCTTCCGACCCATCTCATGGGCTCAGCTTCAACCAGGACAACAGCTTCCTGCTGAACTCATCCCCGCGCTCAACGTCCTTTTTCCACTCAGCCAGGCATGGATCGCGGGATCAGATTTCTTTTAAATACTTGACAGCGAACCCATCCACATCGTATAACATAACTATCATAATATATTTTAATGGTTATATATTTCTACTATTGTCTGGTAAAGAAAACGAGAAAAAGGTGTTTATTACCTTTATGGCTGGTAACAAAATAATTTGGATACCGAAAAATGCACCGAGAGCCGATAGATCGGCAATGTGCACGATAAATCGGGTGCGCGATCAATCGGCACCTACGGCCGGATGACGTTGTTCATCA
>VBHS01000322.1:1708-7315 GCA_005881295.1 Chloroflexota bacterium | reverse complement strand
GACAACGGACGTGACGAACAGTAGTCAAAGGCGGAGCAGCGTCTCCCGAGCCGCGTTGCTGTCGTGCTGCCGAGTGAGCCGTCTCTGAGAACCATAGAGAAACAGTCGGTGTTCACAGCGTCCTGACCCCTCTCTCTGAAAGGTAGAGTACCATGCAGGGTCGTGGCAGGTCAACAACCAGGCAGTGCTCCACCAAAGATCTTCTCTGGTAGCGATGTGACCTCGTGTGCAAGCACTCCTCTTTTCCTTTCAAAGCTGTCCCAAAAAGGGCAGCTCAACCCTCTTTATTTGTGATGATCAAATGTGGTGGTCATCACAACAACCTCTCTAATCATAGACGGAGATAATATAATTAAAAAAAGGAAGGAAAATATGGCAAAAACATATAAGGCACCGATGTTTGTTCGTGCAGCAAACGTTATGACAACGGCCCTGCTGCGCGCGGGCTTCAAGCTCAAAGGAACTGGGAATTACCCCATGTACCTGCTCACGGTGCGTGGGCGCAAAAGCGGGCAGCCGCGTACGGTCCCGATAGCGATTTGGGAGCACAATGGGAAGCGCTATGTGGGCTCTGTGTTTGGAATAGTGGATTGGGTGCGCAATCTGCGGGCAGCGGGAGAGGCCATCCTCACACGTGGGCGTCGTTCTGAAACGATCAACGTAAGAGAACTGCCCAAAGGCGAGGCGGCCCTCGTTTTGCGAGAAGATATCAAGGGCGGCAACCCCTTCGCTCGCAACTATGGCGTCACCGCAGACTCTTCCCTTGAGGATTTTGAGCGTGCGGTGCTCAGCCATCCGGTGTTTGTGTTGGAAAGGAAATAGCGCAGGCGCAATCCCGTTTATAGGAGGAAACAGAGTGGAATCCTTTGAAACCTATCGTACCTACCTCTTTTCCATCGCCTACCGCATGCTCGGGAGTGCGATGGATGCTGAGGATATGGTGCAGGAAACCTACCTGCGCTATCAAACCACGCCACCGGAAACCATTCACTCACTCAAGGCGTTTCTGACCACCATTCTCACGCGCTTATGCATGGATCAACTCCAGCTCGCGCGCAGGAAGCGAGAACAGTACGTGGGTCCCTGGTTACCGGAGCCGATCCTCACTACAACGACTCCTGCATCAGAAGATCCAGCAGAGCGCGTCGAGAGGGAAGAGTCGATCTCTATGGCGTTCCTGATGCTGCTGGAGCAGCTCCAACCCTTCGAGCGAGCGGTCTTCCTGCTGCGCGAAGTCTTCGGGTATGACTTTGCCGAGATTGCCACGATGCTTGACAAGAGTGAAGCGGCCTGTCGCCGCTCGTTCAGCCGGGCGAAGAAACATCTGGCCGAGCATCGACCACGCTTCCCTGCCTCTGCCCAAACCCACCGGCAGCTGCTCAGCGGGTACTTCCAGGCCGTGCAGACCGGTGAGACGACCGCTTTGATGAACCTGCTCTCCGAAGATGTGACATTGTGGGCTGATGGCGGTGGGAAAGTCAAACAGGCCGCGCTTCGCCCGATTGCTGGGCGTGATGCAGTGGCACGCTTTAGCCTGGGAACGAAGCGCTTTTGGCCAGAGAACTCTCGTGTCGAGCTAGAGGAAGTCAACGGTCAAGCAGCCCTGATCATTCGCGCTGGCGGTCAAGTATTCTCCGTCCTGACCATTGAGGTGGAGGAAGGGCGTATTCAGGCGATTCGCATCATTGCCAACCCGGACAAACTCGCACGGGTCTGAAGAGAAACAGGGGCGTGTCTCACTGTTTCTTTTGTTCACGAGAAAGCGACGAGAGAGCAGGAGGAGACTGACAGTGAGGTGTGGCGAGGTTTGCCTGTACCACTCATCGATGTTTGTGCATCTGCTGCTGGAGAGGGGGAACCTGCTGATGCTTACGGGCTCGTCGCCACGAAGGAACAAAATGCAATAGCCAACTGATTTCCCTCTTGAAAAAGGAAAGGCCGTAGATGATGCTAGCAAGGACACCACCCCCGAGAAATAGAGCATCGCCTATTGAAAGGTCCTCTGGCCTCTGAATATTGTAATTAATGTAGAGGTAAAAGAAGAGTATTGCCGGTATCAGTGCATAGAGGATTGAGCCTTCCAGCCGCTTCAACACTGCACCGAGTACTTCTTTCGCGTTCAGCCTCCTCGCAGCTTCTTCCACCTCCTGACGGAGATAATAAGCACTCCGGCAAACGACGGTGCTCAGCATAAGAAGCAGGCAAGGTATCCACAACGGAGTGTTGAAAAAACCGGTGAATAAAAAGATGAGATAGATGAAAAGCAGCAGACCCATAAGCAGTAAAGCCTCCAGGCCTGAGTGGGCGAGAAAGTTCCAAGTGAACGCAAGCGTTCGCTTCACTCTGTGCTCAGTTGAATGCTCTTTGAGCCATTGGAGAGACTGTTTCACCTCGTTCATGCTCTGCGGCCTTTTGCTGGCGTCTTGCGCAAGCATGCTTGTTAGGAGGGCCTGCAGTTTCTCCGGGATGGGACGATCTCGTGATGCTCTTCCCGCCAGGATCTCTAATGGCTCTTTTCCAGTGAGCAGCGTCTGTAAGGTCGCACCCAACCCATAAATGTCGGTTTGCGCGGTCGTTTGGGCTTTCCCATATTGCTCAGGGGCCGCATACCCTAGAGAGCCGAGTGGAGCGGTATCTCTGGTTTTGTCTGGTGTATAGTAACGGGCAATGCCGAAGTCGATCAGGTAGATACGACCTGTTTTCGTCAGCATTATGTTCGCAGGCTTGACATCGCGAAAGACGATCGGCGGTCGTTGCGCATGCAGATATCCCAACACATCGCAGAGGGCTATCCCGATGTCAAAGACCTGTTGCGTGGAGAAGCGTCCCCGTCGTACCTTCTTGAGCTTGTCTTCCAGGGTCTCCCCCCCGATATAATCCATCACGACATACCAGTGATCAGGATCGGTAAAGTGATCATGTATGCGGGGAATGTGATCATGTTTCAGTTGGGAGAGGCACCCAACTTCGCGGTTAAAAGAATCCGTCGCCTCGATCATCTGTTGTGGGCTGAGCTGGCTCAGGTTGATTTGCTTGATCGCGACGAACCTTCGATGCTGGTCAAGATCTTCTGCCTTGTAGATGACGCCGAACCCACCATCACCCACCTGATCGAGGATGCGGTAGCGCTGGGCGAAGAGAGTACCAGGGTGCAGTGCTCCAGCACATGTAGCCATGGTGAGAGGGAGAAATGCTCGAACTGCTTGCACCGATGGCGATGGCGAAGAAGTGCCGAAGTATTGACGACAGACGGCACAAGATGTCGCTTGTGCTGCAAGCGCAGCGCCGCATTCATCACAAAAGAGAGCAGAGGTCATGGTTGCTACCGTGCCTTTTCGAGTGCAGCATCTGCCACATCTTAGAGATCTATCCTACTAAAGAAGCAATCCAATTTCATAGCGATCTGCTGTACAGTTTATAACATATTGCTATTCCGTTGTCAAGAGATCCTTCGCTGCGCTCAGGATGACAGCCAGGGTTTTGTCATCCTGAGCGCAGCGAAGGATCTCTGGCCGACTTCTGGGGAATCACCAGGTTCATCCATCCCCTTGACAAAACGACTACCCTCCTGTTACCATCTATATAGATGGTAAGGAGATGGTACCATGACTGAAATCGAGAAAACCGAGAAAATTACGATCAACCTGGGTCCTGTGGATTTAGGGCAGATCGATCTGCTGGTGCAGGAAGGCTTTTATTCCAACCGCACCGACTTCATTCGCACGGCGATCCGCAATCAGCTCACCACGCACGCGGAGGTGGTCAAGCGCACAGTGGCGCGTAAGACGCTGGTACTCGGTTTGCAGCATTATACACGTCAGGACCTGGAAGCTGTGAGAGCTGCCGGTGAGAAGCTGCAGATCAACGTGCTCGGCTTGGCGAGTATCGCCGAAGATGTCTCCCCGGAACTGGCCCTGGCGACTATCGACTCGGTCGTCGTGCTCGGGGCTTTCCGGGCAAGTAGCCAGGTGAAGGCAGCATTAGCGGGCCGCATTACGTAAGTTGCGCAGATCGGTAACACTGTCGAATGCCGGCCACGCACTGATTGCCGCAGGAAAATACGGGGAGATACAAAGAACGAGGGCGGCGCTATCATGGTGGCGCTAGACGTTATGCTCGTAGGAAAGGAATTTTTTTGATGAATGATCGCAAAGATGATATGCAGGACGGAATGGCCGAAGCGACGCGCCTGACACGCGCCGGGCGACTCGCCGAGGCAACCGCAATCATTCAGCGTACTCTGAGAGGCGTACTTCATAAAGATGGACCCGGAACGGGACAGGACAGTGCTACAGAACCAGCGTATCGCATTGTTGAAGAGAAGCCTTCTGCGACGGAGACCTCTACTGAGTCATCGAGGCGAGGCACAGTCCCTGCTAATGATACACCTGCGGGATCTGCGGAGGGTCGGCCTGCCGCCGCGCCGGGAGTACACTCTCATGGAGCGCAAAGGTCGCCCGAAAGCATACGCAGTTCCACAGAGCGCATACGCCGGGTCATGCCAGGGGCGCCACCCTCTCCTGCTCAGACGAGTGGGCAGTTTATTGATAGGACCTTTAGCAACGCGGCTGGCACACGCGCCTACAAACTCTATATCCCCAGCGCTTACGCGGGACAACCGCTGCCCCTGGTGATCATGCTGCATGGCTGTACCCAGTCATCCGTTGATTTTGCCGCCGGCACGCGTATGAATGTGCTCGCGGAAAGGGACACTTTTTTTGTCGCCTATCCTGAGCAAGCACAATCTGCCAATAGCTCAAAGTGTTGGAACTGGTTCCAGCCGGCCAACCAGCATCGTGGCAAGGGCGAACCGTCCCTCATCGCCGGGATCACGCGGGAGATCATGAGCGCGTATCACATCGATGCTAAGCGGGTCTACGTGGCAGGGATGTCGGCAGGAGGCGCCATGGCTACCATCATGGCCGCGACCTATCCCGACCTCTATGCCGCCGTCGGCGTGCATTCTGGACTCGCCTACGGGGCCGCGCACGATCTCCCCTCGGGCTTCGCGGCGATGAAAAAGGGGACATCCCAGCAGATGCGGCAACTGGCGAAGGCCATTCCATTGATCATGTTCCACGGGGACCGCGATACAACTGTGGCCACCATCAACGCGGACCACATGCTCGACCAGTGGCTGCAAGGGATCAATGATGGGCGGAGGCCCGCGGGAGGCGCTGCGGTGGAACAAGGGCATGTAGTCGGCGGCCATGCCTACACGCGTTTCACTTACCGTGACGCACGCGGTCAGGCTATCGTGGAGAAGTGGATCGTCCACCATGCAGGTCATGCCTGGTCAGGTGGCAGTTCCAGTGGCTCCTTTACCGAGCCGAAAGGACCCGATGCCTCCACCGAGATGGTGCGCTTTTTCAACGAGCACCCGAGGAAGTAATGCGGCGTGAGTGCCTCTGGTCTATCACTATTGAGACGAAAAGCAGCGCACTTTTTTTGTAGGATTGCCAGCTGGTTTACATGAACATGGTGAAAAAACATGGCCGATCCAACAGAACTGAACGAAACTGGCGGGCGTCACAAAGCGCCAACTTTGTCTGAGGAGTTTTTGAACGCGCTCGTCGCCGAGCTCGACAACGACGACATTGTGGGCAT
>VBHS01000322.1:0-1694 GCA_005881295.1 Chloroflexota bacterium | reverse complement strand
CGTCGCCAAGCTCGACAACGACGACATTGTGGGCATCATCCTGGGTGGGAGTTTCGCGCGAGGGGAGGCAAGACCATATAGCGATGTTGATATTGCCTGCTTTGTGCGCGATGCAGTAAAACTGCCTCAGAAGCGGTTCTTCTACCGCAGTGGTCGTTTAGTAAGCGTTGCAGCAACGAATGCTACCGATATCCAAAGCAGGCTTACGAATCCAGAGCGGGCTTTCCTCTTTACCGCGGGTCGAAGACGGGTGCTGCTGGATAAAGATGGCTCTGTAACAAGGCTCATGCAGGAGATAGATGCCTTTAACTGGCAACCGCTTGCAGCGGTTGCCAGCAGGAATGCAAACTTCTACTTGATGATAGCTGCCGAATCGGCGCACAAGGTCTTGAACGAGCTGGTGAGTGGCGACGAATTAGCGCTCTCCTACGCGGTTGCGAGTCTTTTCTCGCAGTTGACGCTCATCGTAGCCATTCAACGTGGGGTATTGGTGAAGAGCGACAGTACCTACTATCGACAGATCGAAGAGTCCGTTGGACTGGATTCTACCTGGACCAGGTATCATAGAATCGCGGCAGGCGTTGATGCTGGATCAGCAGATGTGCCTCCCGTTGTAGCGCGAGGGATAGCAACGTTGCACCTGTATCAAGAAACGGCGAACCTGCTATGGTCAATTCTCGAACCGCCACAACGGGAGGTAATAGAACAAACGGTGAGGGTGATTAAGAAAGCTGGTTTGCTATGAGCGCTCGATCGCGGCCAGCAGTTCGGCACAGGCGATTTGTTCTTCCCACTTGTCGCTGCCATCCTCGATGATCCACCAGGCGCTCAGCACGGCCTGGGCCATGCCCCAATCGCGCACACGCGCACGATCGAGGTCAAGCACCTCGGCCAACAGGTCGACGCGGCGCGTGAGCACGCGAACTGTCTGGGGAGCGTCGCGCAGATCTGCTGGCCGAAAGCCTGACATCCACTCATAAATGGGTAGGGAAGTGATAGAATGAAGGGAAGACCCAGAGTCGGAAGAGGAGGAAAGACAGATGGAGTGGACCACCACGTGGGAAGATCTCTTGACAAGCTATCTGAAGCCGTTTGCTGGATTGATCGGGGATCAGAGAACCAAGAAGACCTTTGGCGAAACGATTAAAGGCATTATCGGAGCAGGCAGTCTGATTTGTCAACAGATCGCGGCCCAGTCAGCGGAATTGAGCAAAGGGAAGAAAGGATCGCAACGCGTGATTCGGTTGGCAACCGGAGCGAGTAAGCAGCGCTCGGAGTTGGATGCGGAGCAGCTGACCAAGCGCCTGCGGGAGGTGGCGGTGCAGGAGAGTTGGAGCAAGCACCAGAAGAGGAACTGTGGCTGATCGCTGATGGCTCAGACCTGCGCAAGCCCTATGCCGAGGCCATGCCCTATCTGATGCCAGTGCGTGATCTGGATGAGCAGTTGGTGCCCGGCTATCGTACGCTCAATGTGATCGGGTTAACGCCTGGACGGCGCGGCTTGCTGTATCATCGGCTCTTTAGTAGTCAGGCGCCCGATTTTGTCAGTGAGCCAGCCGAGGTGCAGCGGGCGCTTCAGACGGTGAGTCAGGCACTGACGAGGCTCAAAGTGCACAAGACGGTGACCTGGCTGTTGGACAGCGGCTTTGATGATATCGCGGTGTGGCGCACGATTTGGGAACAGCAGGAGCATG
>VBHS01000321.1 GCA_005881295.1 Chloroflexota bacterium | reverse complement strand
GTACCCTTTCGGGCCTCTGGTTTCCCAGGTGATGCTCACCTCGACAAGGTTATCGGTCGGTACTTTCCGCTAGACACTGGTTTCTCCCTCTACGCCTGTTTAATCCAGCAGTTCTAGAGCTCCAGGCTGGTGAAGCACCCGGAGGTAGGTTCTTGAACACTTGCCGATAACGTAGGTTCTCTTTCAAACCTGAGTCTGCTCATGTCTCAGGCTTGCGAACAGAGCGAACGCTGTTCGCAAGCCTCCGCATTCAACGCGGGGGTACATGACCGAATGTATCCTCTTACTGCTCGATTTCGCTGAGACGGATCGGCCGATTTTCAATATGGGACTTCTGCGCCGCCAGCGCCATGACCACAGGGATACGCCCATCACGTCCCGTAACGGGGACAGGCCCCTCGTGAAGCACGGCATCTACGAAGGCAGCCATCTCAGAGACGAAGCTCTCGGTATAACGCTCTACGAAAAAGCGGAGTGGTTGATCGCGCCGGACACTACGTTCATCGCTAATGATGGCGGTGTTGGGATAGTTGTTACCGGTAGAGATAACCCCTGCGCTGCCCAGCAATTCCACGCGCTGATCATAGCCGTAAGCTGCATGACGACTGTTGCTAATCGTACCGATCACGCCGTTGGTAAATTGTAACATAAGGACGGCGGTGTCCACATCGCTGGCTGCCGCGATATCGGGGCTGTCCATGACGTTCGCCAGGACAAAGATCTCTTCCACTTCACTGCCGATCAAAAAACGGGCCATGTCGAAGTCATGGATCGTCATATCGAGGAACATACCGCCGGACACGCGAATATATTCAACTGGAGGAGGCTCAGGGTCGCGGCTGACGATATGGAGCAGGTGCGGCCGGCCAATCTCTCCTTGCTCTACAGCCTGCCGCACCCGGCGATAATTGGCGTCAAAACGCCGGTTGAAGCCGATCTGCAGCTTGACGCCATTGCGTTCCACGGCATTCAGCGCCCGGTCTATCGAGGGAAGGTCGAGGGCAATTGGTTTTTCGCAGAAAATGTGCTTGCCAGCTTGCGCCGCCTCCTCGATGATCCGAGCATGGGTATCGGTGGACGAGCAGATTACCACCGCCTGAATATCAGGATGATCCAATATTGCATGGTAATCTCGCGTCGCGAAAGGAATAGCACAGCGGTCCGCACACAGCCTGGCCGCTTCTTCGTATGCATCCGCCACCATGACCAGGTCGGCAGACGGAATACGTGAGGTGAGATGTTCGGCATGTTGGAGCCCAATGCGTCCAGCGCCAATCAAACCGATCTTCAAAGAATGTTCAGGCATGAGGCATCACCTTTCCTTTTCTCCACCCTTAGAGTTGAGCCATAGCCCGTCTTGTCTCATCGCTTCCCTTCTCCATCTGTTGGCGGCAACTGATCGGCGTATTGTTGCTCACTCCCGGTAAATTTTGCTGGAAGCTGCTCGACGTGCAGCCCTTCTGCCTCCGCCCCAAATTCGCGGGCAACCTCGGCCAGGGTTGCAGCAGCCTTCTCATCCGTACGTGCGAACTCGGCCAGTTCGTGGCTCAGCTCTTCCAGCGCTTCGCCTCCAGCCATCATCCCGGTCAGCTCCTCGCGGCTGATCTCGGATTTGGCAAACGTGCCGAGGCTGCGCCCGCGGTTGAGCAGGGTGAAGTGATCGCCGATGGGATAGGCGTGATGGGGGTTGTGCGTAATAAAGATGACCCCCAGTCCTCGCGATCGTGCCTGGGCGATGTAGCGCAGGACGATGCCCGCCTCTTTCACACCCAGGGCTGCCGTAGGTTCATCGAGGATCAATACTTTAGCCCCGAAGTACACCGCACGCGCAATCGCGACAGACTGGCGCTCGCCACCGGACAGGGTGCCGACGGGCTGCCCCGTATCGCGCACCTGGATACCCATCCTGCTCAGTTCCTCGCGCGTCACATGGTTAGCATGCTGCACATCGAAGCGGCGAAACGGCCCCCAACCCTTTGTTGGCTCTGAGCCAAGAAAGAAGTTGCGCGAGATGCCCATCAGGGGGATCATTGCCAGGTCCTGGAAGACGGTTGCAATACCCACATTCAGGGCGTCGCGTGGCGAGGTGAAATGTACCTCTTTCCCCTCAAACAGGTATTGACCCTCGCTGGGCCGGTGAACGCCGGACAGGATTTTGATCAGCGTGGATTTGCCCGCGCCGTTGTCACCGAGCAGGCACATCACCTCCCCAGCATACACTTTCATCGAAATGTCTTTCAGCGCAATCACGCTGCCGAAGTATTTTGAGACATCCTGTACTTCGAGCAAGGGAAGGGTTTGTGTGTTTATCGTGCTCATCGTCGCGCCTCCATTGCCAGTTTTCGTACATAACTGTTGAGCAGCACAGCGAGCAACAGTATTAATCCTATGACAGCCTTGTACCACTCAGCATTTACGCCTGCAAAGACGATGCCCTCTTCTACGATGCCAAAGACCAGTGCCCCGAACATAGCGCCGATAGCCGAACCGTAGCCACCCGTGAGGAGTACCCCTCCGACGACCGCCGCGACGATCGCATAGAACTCGTTGCCCTGGCCCCGCAGTACATCCGCGTTGGTAAATTTCACATCCAGGATGATCGCCAGCAGGCAGGAGCAGACAGCCGTGCTTATGAACAGGAGAATCTTCACCCGAGTGACCGGTACGCCGATGTTGCGTGCCGCGTGGGCATCCCCGCCCACACCAAAGATCCAGTTACCGAAAGAGGTACCCAGAAGCAGCCACGTTGCCAACGCTACCAGCGCCAGAGCCCAGATAATCTCGATGGGAAATTGCTGGCCGCCGCCGAGTGCGCTGGCGAAGATCGCATGGGCGGAGCTATACCCTGGTGCCTGGTCGATGCCGTTCACCACGGTCAGCCCGTTGGTCACAATGGAGGTAATCCCTGTCGTCGCGCCGAGGAGAATGTACGCGGTGCCCAGCGTGACGATGAATGATGGCAGGCCGGTGCGTATGACCAGGTAGCCGTTCAGCATGCCGACCAGCACTGCAAAGATCAGGGCCACGACAATTGAAGCCCAGATGTTCCAGCCGAACTGCGTACTTAAGATGGCAATGATCATACCGGTGGCGCCAACCGTCGAACCAATGGACAGGTCAAATTCTCCGCCAATCATCAGCAGGGCTACGGGTATTGCCTGGATGGCTAACTCAGCCGAGACGCTCAAATAGCTCGATACGCCTCTCGAGGTAAGAAAACCACTGCCCCCCGCGACAATGGCGAAGAAGATCCACACGGCAATTGCACCGGCAACAGCTCCCGTTTCGGGGCGAACCAGGAGCCGGCGGAGCGGGTTGGTGCGCAACATACGCTCACTTGTGATAACGCTCATATTTCCTCCTATCTTATAGCTGGGGTTGGAGTCAACGCAGCGCTCGTGTCCTTGTTGACTCCAACGCGGGAGATCGCTAGCGCGTTCCCTGCGCCGTCAACTGGATTACCTGGGTCACGTTAGCTGATGTGACAAAGCCGGGGCCGGTCTGAAGGACATCGTTGGCAATGGTATTGAGGTTCGTCTTGTACAGCGTTAACAGGACAATGGGCAGGTATCCCTGGAGATACTGCTGCTGGTCAATGGCAAACAGCATCTGACCATTCTTGATCGCTTGCAACACGTCAGACGACAGATCGAAGGTAGCGAGCTTGATCTGTCCTGTCTTGTTCAGGTCCTGGAGTGCTTTCAAGGCTGGTGTAGCGCCCGTTGGACCAAGTGTCATGATGCCATCAATCGAGGGATCATGCTGGAGCGCAGCCTCAATAGTTTGCTGGGTCTGCGTCGGATTGCTCAGGTTAACGCCTATCACTTTGACTGTCCCGCCATCTGTCTGCGACAAACCTTCCTCAAAGCCCTTGCAGCGCAGCGTAAGAGCGGCGTTACCGACCTCCTGGTTGACACAGAGGGCGTGTTTGACACCGGCAGTACCCATTTTCTGACCGCCGCCAATACCAGCCTGTTCCTCGGTCTGCCCGATGTGAACCAACACCCCCAGGCTCCTGGCGACATCGGAGCCAGAGTTGATCGAGATCACCGGAATACCGGCAGCTACAGCCGCTTTAATCGAGGGACCAAGGCCATTGGGATCTGGGATCGAGACGACCAGCCCAGCCGGGTGGGCTGCCACCGCGGAATCAATGAGATGGGCCATCGCTACCACATCGAAGGTGGCTGAGGCCGGCGCTTCATAGACCACCTGGACACCCATGTCTTTGCCCGCCTGGTCAACGCCCTTCTTGACCACCGACCAGAATGGGTCCGAGGCCTGGCCATGCGTGATTACGTAGAACTTGAGGTTTGCCCGTGATGGGTTACTTGATGTCGACTGAGTCTGGGTAGAGTTAGATGATCCCCCGCCGCAAGCGGCAAGGATGATAAGTAGTATCATTAGGGGAACGAGTTTGAAGAGTTTATGCATGTTCCTCTCCTTTGGTCAGAGCTCTCTTCTGCTGAAATAAAAGTCCAATCAAACGTTACTCGATCGTCTTGAGCCTTGCTCAAATCGTTGCGTCATTACTACAAGGCCGATTTCCTCTCGATACTTTCCTCCTTTCCTAAAACACGAGGTCCCATGACCACTGTATTGTCCAGCATTAGCAGGCACTGCACACACTATCCCTCTCGCGGTAGAAATAAGCGTAGCCATGCTTTTCATGACTCTAACTGGCTGCTAATGGAGCCGTGCTGGCGCGTAACATAAGCGTAGGTTCTAATAAATGATTTCGCCCTGGACGACTGTTCAACAAATCCATCATGACCAGTGTTGCCAGGCTTCCCAGTTGTACTTTTGGCTGTTGGACTGTAGTAAGTGGAGGAGTTACGTAGCTTGCAATCCTGATATCGTCGTAACCGGTGACGCTCAATTCACCTGGCACTGCGATGCCCTGCTCCCGGCAAGCCATCAGCACACCAACTGCGGTCATGTCGTTGTAGCAGAATACGGCTGTAACCCCTGCTCCGAGCAAGCGGGGCAACGAGGCCTGTCCAGCGGCAACGTCTTCCTCATGTGAAGCCTCATCGCCAGAAGTAATCACTACTCGCATATCGTAGAATGGCACACCGGCTGCTGCCAGGGCGCTCTGATATCCCAGCAATCGTTGCTGATTTGATCTTGGCCGGCTGCTTATACCAAGATAGCCAATTGAACGATGACCGAGTCGTAGCAGATGTTCTACCGCAAGTTGCGCACCTTTGCGATCATCCACAGAAACCCAGTGTAACAACCCGGCCTCTGATTCTGCCTGGCTGTTTATCAGTACAGTGGGTATCCGGATATGGTCCAGGCGCGCTTTATAATTACCGGTGATACGGGATGCTGCGACAAGGATGCCATCAACACGCCGGCGACGGAAGGTTTCGATGACCATCATTTCCTGGTCGGGGTCATTGTGTGAGGCGCTGAGGATCACGCTGAAGCCAGATTCACGGGCCACTTCTTCGACGCCTTTCATAACATCGCCCCAAAATGG
>VBHS01000320.1 GCA_005881295.1 Chloroflexota bacterium | reverse complement strand
CGCTCCTCGCCTTCACCGGTGCGCTTGTGGCTCGCTCACGCGCCGACCGGGCGATGGCATTTCCGTAGGCGCCGATGATGAAATTTAACGAACAAGATCGGCCATTTCGTAGGTGCCGATTTATCGCGCACATGCCGATTTATCGGCTAGGAGAGCGGGCTGGCGGGCATCGTAGCCGATAAATCGGCACCTACAGGAATATTACCGATTTTGATTGTAAAAAATCATTATCGGCCTGTAGAGGGCGTTGACAACCTCCAACAGCCAATAATGATTTTCAAAAACCGCTATCGACAATGTCATCCTGAGCGCAGCGAAGGATGACATTGTCGGGTTTGATCGCTAAAGTGAATCATTGCGCTCCTACACGATTTCCCCTCGGAGGATGCAAAGCCATCATCGCCCTGATCGCCCTGGCCGCTTGACTGACACCCTTTTTTCTTCTATGATCTTGTCAGGCCGAAGCCAGGAGAGAGAGCAAGAGAGACAGGATGTAACCATCGAATGTAGGTGCTGTTGAAAGCATCTCACTGCCACGGCAGCGGTTCTTGCGCGCTCGGAAGAACGAAGAGAAGAACAAGGCAGGCCGCCCAGGAAGGAACAGAAACAGGCATGCCGTCACCCACGCCCATTCTCGCCACAAAACTGTATATGCCTCCGCTTCGGCCTGAGGTTGTCAGCCGCCCGCGCCTGCTCGAGCGGCTGAACGAGGGGCTGCGCCGCCACCTGGTCCTCATCTCGGCCCCCGCCGGCTTTGGGAAGACCACGCTGGTCAGCCAGTGGCTCGCCTTAATCGAGCGACCGGCAGCCTGGTTGTCACTGGATGAAGGGGATAACGATCCCGCACGCTTTCTGACCTACCTCGTGGCTGCTTTGCAGACGATTGCGGCGCATGTTGGGGAAGGGGTGTTGGGCGTGCTCCAATCCCCTCAGCCACCGCCAACCGAAGCGATTTTGACAACACTGCTCAATGACCTGACCAGCATCTCAGACCAGTTCGTGCTCGTCTTTGACGACTACCACGTGATTGATGCCAAGGCGATCGACCAGGCTCTCACCTTTCTGCTCGAGCACCTGCCACCACACATGCACCTGGTCATCGCCACCCGCGAGGATCCGCCGCTGCCGTTGGCCCGCTTACGCGCCGGTGGCCGCATGACGGAAGTGCGCGCCGCCGATTTGCGGTTTACTCCCTCTGAAGCCGCCGCATTTCTCAACCAGGTGATGGGCCTGCGCCTCTCAGCGCAAGACATCGCCGCCCTGGAAAGGCGCACCGAAGGCTGGATCGCCGGCCTGCAATTAGCCGCGCTTTCATTACAGGGACAGCCAGACGCCGCCAGCTTTATCACATCGTTCACCGGCAGTCACCATTTCGTAATGGACTACCTGCTTGAAGAAGTTCTTGAGCAGCAGCCTGAAAGCGTCCAGGCGTTTTTGCTGCGCACCTCTATCCTGGAGCGCCTGTGCGGTCCGCTGTGTGATGCCATTTTGCTCGACTCCTCCGCTTCCGGGCAAGCCACCCTGGAATTGCTCGACCGCGCCAACCTGTTCATCATCCCCCTGGACAACGAGCGGCATTGGTACCGCTATCACCATCTCTTCGCGGACCTGCTGCGACAGCGACTGCGCCAGAGCATCCCAGGCGATGCGGAAAGCCAGGTGAACGAATTGTATATCCGCGCCAGCCAGTGGTTTGAGGACAATGGCCTCTATCTAGAAGCGTTTCGCCATGCCGCTGCTGCCCATGAAATTGAGCGCGCCGAGCGCCTGATGGGAGGAAAAGGGATTCCCCGGCATTTTCGCGGCGCGGTGACTACGCTACTGGACTGGCTGGAGTCGCTGCCGGTGACCGTGCTGAATTCCAGGCCCTCGTTGTGGTGGAGGCATGCCTCGCTGTTGCTGGTGATTGGCCAGACAACCGGCGTGGAAGAGAAACTGCAGGCGGCTGAAGCCGCCATGCAAGGCGCCGAAGAGGACGACGAGACCCGCAACCTGGTCGGGGCAATTGCCGAGGCCCGTGCGACGCTGGCGCTCACCCGCTACCAGGTAGAACCCCTGCTTGTCCAGTCGCGCCGCGCCCTGGAGTACCTGCACCCGGACAACCAGTCTATGCGCGCGACCGCACACTGGACGCTGGGGGTTGCCCACATGTTCCAGGGAGACCGTGCCGCGGCCCGCCGGGCCTATACCGAAGCCATTGCTCTCAGCCAGGCAGCCGGGGATATCTTCACCATTATCCTGGCGACCATCGGCCTGGGCAACGTGCAGGAAGCAGACAACCAGCTCTACCTGGCAGCCGAGACCTACCGGCGCGTCCTGCAAATGGGGAGTGATCAGCCGCTGCAGATTATCAACGAAGCGCATCTTGGCCTGGCCCGTATCCTCCACGAATGGAACGACCTGGATGCCGCCGAGCAGCACGGGCGACAGAGTCTCAACCTGGCGCGACAGTATGAGAGCGTGATCGACCGCTTCATTATCAGTGAGGTATTTCTTGCCCGCCTGAAACTAGCCGCGGGGGATGTGGACGGCGCCGCTGATCTGCTCGCTCAGGCCGGTCAATCCGCGCGCCAGCAAAACTTTGTGTATCGCCTTCCCGATGTGGCTGCTGTGCAAGTGCTGGTGTTGCTGCGCCAGGGCAACCTTGCGGCCGCTGCTCACCTGGCGCAGGCGCACGAACTCCCTCTCATCCAGGCCAGAGTACACCTGGCCCAGGGCGACACGTCCGCGGCGCTGGCGCTGCTGGAATCATGGCGCGGTCTGATGGAGGCAAAGGGCTGGCAGGATGAGTTGCTCAAGGTGATGGTGCTCCAGGCAGTCGCTCTGCAGGCACATGGCGAGAAGGACAAAGCGGTGCACCTGCTCGTTGAGGCGCTGGCGCTGGCAGAACCGGGCGGATTCGTCCGTCTCTTTGTCGACGAAGGTCCCCCGATGGCGCACCTCTTGTCTGAAGCCGCGACTCAGGGCATCATGCTGGACTATACCGGGAAGTTGCTGGCGGTATTTAAAGCCGAGGAGCAGGAACGCGAAGACAACTCGTCTCAGCCTGCCGTCCAGCCCCTGCTCGAGCCACTCAGCCAGCGCGAGCTGGAAGTCCTCCACCTCATCGCGCAAGGGCTCTCGAATCAGGAGATCAGCGAGCGGCTGTTCCTCGCCCTGGATACTGTGAAAGGACACAACCGGAAAATCTTTGGCAAACTCCAGGTCGAAAGGCGCACCGAAGCGGTCGCACGTGCCCGCGAGTTGGGCCTGTTGTAGCCTCAACGGCAGTGTGCGCGCACACTTGCTCCTAAGAACTGCTCCTTACTCCCCTCACAAAACAACACTCCAAACAACACTTTCGTGTCTCGACCTGCATACCGTCATGGAGCTATGCTTCTGGTATAGATTGAGCCAGTGGTACAGGCTCTGTAGAGCGGTCACCCCGCATAAATTGAAAGAAGGTTATACACTCATGAAAAACTATTCAAACGAAGCTCATACTCCCTATGATGGATACAAAGGAGCGGCCACAGCGCAGCCGCTCGAGGCTTCCAACGACTTTCAGGAAAGCTCTCCAGAGAGCTATCACCCGCCCTTTGAGGGGGGATACCAGCAGCAAGAGCAACTCTATGCTTCTCAGCAGCACTATGGGCAGCCGTACTTTGCGCCACCTGCAGGCCATATCAGCCCTTCTGAAAAGATCTTGCGAACGCCCGCTGCCGGCTGGCTGAGCTACCTGGGCGGCTGGATCACCGGCCTGATCTTCCTCCTGCTTAAGAGAGAGAATCGCTTTGTGCGCTTCCACGCCATGCAGTCCCTCATCTTCTTCGGCGCGATAGGCATTGTGACGACTGTGTTCAGCCACATCCCTTTGCTTAGCTCCCTCAGCGCCGGGCTGTTGTTCGTCTCCTTCATCTGCTGGATTGTCTTGATGGTCAAAGCGGCTCGCGGCAGATACTACAAGCTGCCCATCGTCGGCGATTATGCTGAAAAATGGGCCAATTCCCTGAGGGACTAGAGGCGTCGAGTTAAACGAGTTATAAGAGCGTTTGAACGAAAGGAACAAACCCTATGATGCCACAAAAGGAAGTCAGTGAAGCGATCTATCAGCCAGCAGACCCGGTGTATGGGAGCTACGAGGGCAACCAGACAGCATCTGCTCGCCAGCGGTATGAGACCTCCTATAAGCAGGAGGTGAGAGAAGGATCGTCCGGCAAAGTCTATCCGCTCCCACATGACAGGACGAATATGCTGCGTTTCGCCCTGGCCGTGATTGCCCTGGGGCTGCTGCTGCTGTTTGGCCTGCTCTTCATGTTTGTTCTCGGTGGGACATCAGGATGGGCAAGTTTCGCTGTTGCCTGTTTCGCTATCCTCTTCATAGCCGGTATAGGCATGGACAAGATTCGCTGAGCCATCATCACGAGACTGGGGACAGAGCTATGCCAGGCACATTCAACTCAGAAATTGATCCAGGCCAACCAATGGTCTATCAGATCAGGATCAAGGGCCACCTGGGTCGTCAATGGACAGACTGGTTTGAGGGTCTGACCATCACGGCTCTCGACAACGGCGAGACGCTGTTAACCGGCCCCGTGGTCGACCAGGCCGCGCTGCATGGCTTGCTCAAAAAAGTGCGTGACCTGGCAATGCCATTGCTCTCGGTCATGCGTGTTACACCCGGCCAGGCAGAGTTGTCAAATGAACTTTTTTCCTGACTCTTCTCTTATGTAAGCAACGAAAGGATTGAAATGCAAACCTATGAAAGCGATTGTCTACACACACTATGGATCACCGGATGTTCTTCAGTTCAAAGAGACAGAGAAACCCGTCCCCAACGCGGGTGAAATCCTGGTAAAGATTTACGCGGCATCCGCCAATCCCCTGGACTGGCATCTCATGAGGGGTGCACCGTTCCTGGCCCGCTTAGAGGGAGGGCTGCGCAAACCGAAAGACCCCAGATTCGGCGCCGACCTCGCCGGGCGGGTGGAAGCCGTTGGCAGCACCGTCACACAGTTTCAGCTAGGAGATGAGGTCTTCGGAGCATGGACGGGGAGTTTTGCCGAGTACGCAACCGTTCCTGAAAACAGGGTGGCGTTGAAACCGGCCAATCGTTCGTTCGAGGAGGCCGCCGCCATTCCTGTGGCGGCCATCACCGCTCTGCAAGGCCTGCGCGATACGGGGCACATCCACACCGGGCAAAAGGTTCTGATTAACGGCGCCTCTGGTGGCGTGGGTTCGTTTGCGGTGCAGCTCGCCAAAGCATTCGGAGCCGAAGTCACCGGCGTATGCAGCACGAGGAACCTGGACATGGTGCGCTCGATTGGCGCAGATCATGTCATTGATTACACGCAAGAAGATTTCACCAGGAATGGGCAGCATTACGACCTGATTTTCGATGCGGTAGGAAATCGTTCCGTCTCTGCTTACAGGCGCGCACTGAACCCCAATGGAACGTGTGTGGTTGCCGGCTTCTCAGGCCTGCCGAGGCTCTTCGAACACATGGTGCTGGGGCCGTTAAGGTCAAAGATCGGGAACAGGTGGGTCGGCCTCATGGGAACAGCGAAAATGAATCAGCAAGACCTGATTTTTGTGAAAGAACTTGTGGAAGCTGGAAAAGTCATACCGGTAATCGAGAGACGCTACCCGTTGCGCGAGGTTCCTGAGGCTATCCGGCACCTTGAAACAGGACACGCCCGAGGAAAAGTCGTCATCACAGTGGAGCAGACTCGCGTGCCTGTGTGATGTAACCGGCCTACGGATTTTATAACAGGCACGGAATCAGATCAGTGAAAAAGGATATCCAGATGTGTCAAGTACCTGTTTGTATAGACACTACAAGAGGGTAATCGAAGGGATCTTCTCCAAAGCCAATT
>VBHS01000319.1 GCA_005881295.1 Chloroflexota bacterium | reverse complement strand
CGTGCGGCGGGACAAGTACATGCAGGTTCTTCATCTAAACAGCCTGGGAATCGCCCCAATCCTGCTGAAACGTTTGTTGAAGTGTTTGCAGGACACCTTGATCAGAAATGATGATGCCCAGCTCGCGATTCTGATCGAGGGATTGTGCGGAAATATTCTGTGAGCCAACGAAGGCTTTCTGCCCATCTATCACCATGATTTTTGCATGCATGTACAGTCGTGGATCTTCTCTTACCTGGACGCCTCCCAGTTTAATGGTATTGATACTCTGGCTGTTGCTATCGGCAGAAGAGCCACGGGGAGCGGGGAGGATCACCTGTACCTGGACGCCGTGTTGTACTGCCGTGGATAGAGCCTGCTCGACAGCCGAGTCGTTCATTTCTTCTGCTTCGACGAGCAGGGTGCGGTGTGCGCTATTGATGAGCGTGTTGAAAGCATTGCGCGCGTTGATGGGACTGACGACGAGGTTGGGATCATTGAACTGGGCTGTTGTGCGATCCCAGTCTGCCTGGAAAATGGAAACGACTGCCTGTACGTCTGGTGGGTCGGAATCTACGATATCATATTCACGATTGCTGAACCCGCTGCTGCCGCTGTAGCTACCGAGGGCAGCGCGAGAAAAATTCGAAGTCATGATGTAGGCGGTTGAGTTATCGATGATCAAGCCCTTCTCATGGGTGAGCGTGAAAGCTGGATTGCTTTCCTGTACTTTGGCTCCCGCGGCTCTCAACTGATCCATGGCACGCGCTGGTGAACCACCGCCAAAGGGATGTGGTTCTAGCATGACACGCACATCTATCCCTCTGTTGGCCGCTTCTTCCAGGGCGCGAATCACGTTGCGGTCAGATAATATGTACATTTCTAACCAGACAGACTTCTGCGCGCCGTTGATGGCATCGGTAACAGGATGTTCACCGGCATCTGGCTCGACGAAAACATGGACACCCTGGACTCCAGGACCAGTTGTGCAGTTGCCCTGGCATGATGAATTGCTCGATTGTGGGAGGTTGATGGAGCACCCTGCCAGCAGGATAGAGAGCGTGGCAATGATGAGATACTTGCAGGAAGGAAAGCGTCTGTTGTGCTGGAAAGATGTAGGGCGCATAGTAGCTATTCCTCGATAAAATCGTATACAAATGTTGATTGATAGAACGAGGGTAGAATAGCACATATGTACAAAAAAGGCACGCAGCCCATCGAATGGGCTACGTGCCTTTCTAATGTCTGTTACCAGTTGAGCAGATTACGGGTGCAAGAACACGTACAATGGTGCCAGTACCAGCGTAATCGTGCTGAGCAGCTTAATGAGGACGTGCAGTGATGGACCAGCGGTATCCTTGAAGGGGTCGCCGACGGTATCGCCAACCACGCTAGCCTTATGCGGTTCACTCTTCTTACCCAGGACAGTACCCTTAGGATCAAGGGGATCAACCATCTCACCTTCTTCGTTAACGCGCAGGTAGCCAGCTTCAACGTATTTCTTCGCATTGTCCCACGCGCCACCACTATTGTTCAGGAAAAGGGCGAGGACGATACCGCCCATGGTACCGACCATCAGCGTACCAGCCTCAGCCTGGGGCCCAAGGATGACACCGACGGCAATTGGCGTCAATACGGCAACAATACCAGGGAGGATCATAGCGCGCAGGGCGCCACGGGTACTGATATCTACGCAACGGGCATAGTCGGGTTCTACGCGCTCTGCGGGATCCTCCGCCATAATCTTAGGATTCTCTCTGAACTGGCGGCGAACCTCTTCGATCATACGTTTGGCAGCGGCGCCAACGGCGCGAATTGCCAGAGCGCTGAAGAAGAAGATAAGCGTAATGCCAATCAGCGCCGCGATGAAGACGGCGATATTGGATAGGTCAACAACGTAGACCGCAGGGTTATGTTTGAAGGAGTAGAGCACATCAAGGTAAGCGCTGAAGAGCAGGAAGGCTGCCAGTGCAGCAGAGCCGATACCGTAGCCCTTTGTCAGCGCCTTGGTGGTGTTACCTACACCGTCCAGTGCATCAGTGATGTCGCGCACAGACTCAGCCTGTCCACTCATCTCGGTGATACCACCGGCATTGTCGGTAATGGGACCGAAAGTATCCATGGCGAGAATATACGCGGTACTCATGAGCATACCCATGGTGGCGACAGCAGTACCAAAGATACCACCAGGGTTGATGATCTGCGGAATGCTCGTAGAGTGAATGCTTACCTGGCTACCCAGGAAGAACGAGAGGAACAAGGCGACGCTGATTGCCAATACCGGCAGAGCAACGCATTCGAAGCCGACAGCGACACCGGTGATGATGGTTGTAGCGGGGCCAGTCAAGGTTGCCGCGGCAATTTCACGTACCGGACGCCATGTACCAGCGGTATAGTACTGCGTGATGTATACGAAAGCGACGCTCAGGAGAATACCTACGGTACCTGCCAGGCCGAACCAGACCCAGGGTGGTATGCCGTTGGTCGACGTGATGTTATTCCCATTCAGCAAGAGAAAGCTGACAATGAACACGCCGATAATCGAGAGACCGCAGGTTATGAAGTAGCCGATATTGAGTTGATGCATGGCGATTACGCCTGGATCTTTCCCGGCGGCTTTATCTGGCTCGGTGACGACCGAGGGACGAACCCAGAGTAGACCTAACATGGAAGCAATCAAGCCGAAAGCGCGTACTACGAGTGGGAAGAGAATCCAGCCTATGTTATTGGTGGCCACGTAAAGCGCAACGCCGAGGATCATTGCCCCGATGTTTTCAGCGGCGGTAGACTCGAAGAGGTCAGCACCACGACCTGCGCAGTCGCCGACATTGTCGCCGACGAGGTCGGCGATGACGGCGGGGTTGCGCGGATCATCTTCAGGAATGCCGGCTTCAACTTTACCCACCAGGTCAGCGCCCACATCAGCGGCCTTGGTATAGATACCACCGCCAAGCTGCGCGAAGAGGGCCACAAAGCTAGCACCGAAGCCGAAGCCTACGATGAGGGAAGGCGCTACTGCCGGGTTTGTCAAGCCGCCAAAGGCCAAGAAGACGCCCGTGACGCCCAAGAGAGAGAGAGAAACCACCAGGAAACCTGAGACCGCTCCACCACGCAGGGAGATCATCAAGGCCTCACCAAGGCTGCGCGTAGCGGCACTGGCCGTACGGCTGTTCGATTTTACCGCGACGTACATGCCGATAAAGCCTGCAGCACCTGAGCAGAGCGCACCGATCAAGAAGGCGATAGCTGTATGCCAGGCAAGACTGAACTTGGCTGCCTGGTCTCCCTGACCGAGCAGATACAATACTAAGGCAACGACGACTGCGGCAACAATAGCGAAAGCTGCGATTGTTCGATACTGTCGATTGAGGAAGGCCATTGCACCCTTAAAAATAGCATCAGCTACTTTCTGCATGGCTGGCGTGCCAGTATCTTTGCGCAGGACAAAGTTCGCCAGGTAGGCCGCGAATAACACCGCGAGGATCCCTATAACGATAGGAACCACGATATAAAGTCTATTGTCCACGATAGAAAACGCCCTCCTTAGGCACGAAATAATATAAGCGTGTCAGCATTGACCGCCAATTACATGAGTAACTTGAGAAATCTAAGTAGAGACAAAAGTACATTATTCTCTAGAGACAAAAAGTACGTTATCCTCTGATGAGCATTCGAGCCGAAATCTAGTTTAACATAGTGTTTGTCCTCTGACAAGTATTATACGTAACAAAACGCGCTCCCAACAGGGAAAAATGACGTGTAAGATACCCTGATTTGTGGAACAGGTGTTACATATTTTTTACAATGCTCCAGTTCTACCGGTCATCGTGGCTTGAATACGTGACAGTAGCGGCACCAGCTGTTTCTTGCGCGAGACGAGACCCTCTACGATGACTGAATGCCCATCTGGCTCCAGAGGAACGCCTAATACTTCGGCCACTGCCTGTTCGCCACCCCAGATCAAGAGATGGCATTGCATATTGATGATATCAACCAGCATGAAGAGCAATGAGGCATAACCTCGTTCCTGGGCAATACGCTGCATGGCCTTGAGTAACTCAGGAATCCTTTGCTCGATCGTCGCAGGACTGGCAGTCTCAATCGTCCCAATGGCAAACTTTGTGTCACCGACCGTGAACTCTTTGAAGTCCGCTGTAATCAGAGATTCGGCTGGACGCGCACTCAAATCGGCGGCGGCAGCGGCAAAAATCTCCTGGCCGTACTGTTCAATATCTTCTCCCGCGATGTTTGCCAGTTCGCCCGCGACGCGTTCATCTTTGGTTGTGCTGGTGGGGGAGCGCAGGATGAGCGTATCGATGAGCAGTCCGGCCAGTAACAATCCTGCTACCTCGCGAGGAATGGAAACCCCGGCCTCATGGTAAAGGCCGGTGATGATTGTGCCGGTGCAGCCGACCGGGTCAGCACGAAACATAATGGGCCTGTTTGTGTGAACATCGGCGATGCGATGATGGTCAATAATACCGAGCAATTCGGCCTCATCGATACCGTCCACGGCCTGTGACTGCTCGTTATGGTCAACCAGTACGACCCTTTTGGGCCGGGCATTGAGAATATCGGTGCGCGAAAGATACCCTACAAGGATGCCTTCAGCATCGACCACGGGCATAGAGCGCCTGCGGGCCAGCGTGCGTTGTACCTCGCTCATCGGATCTTCTGGCCGGCAGGAGTCGAACTCGCGGTTCATGATATCCTGTGTGCTGATGCTTAGATTAATGAGGCGTACCGCAGTAAATGTGTGATGGGCCGTGCTGATGATCATGACTCCCTGCTGTTTAGCCGCCGCGAGCGTCCGTGCCGAGACCAGCAAATCACCGGTGATGACGAGGGCCGCGGCACCGCTCTCGATTGCTTTGAGCTGGGCATCCTCGCGGTCACCCAGAACGACAAGGCAGCCTGGTTCGATATAGTCCGCCATCGTTTCCGCTTGCATCGCGCCAACGAGGACGCGATTCCCCAGCAAGCGGCGTCCCTCCACAAGTACCCGTCCCCTGAGGGCACGCACCAGGTTATCTCGTTTCAGTAGTATGCGGTTGACGGAACGTGGATCAAGGTCATTAAAAAAGAGTTTGGCGAAATCTTCGGTAGCAAGAATGCCATGGACTTTGTTTTCTGTGTCAACGACAGGCATCGACCGGCGGTTATGTTCTTGCAGCAATTGCCCTGCTTCTAATAGAGGCTGATCCAGATAGGCACAGATCACGCCACGGCGCATGACATCGCGTACCTGGAGATGGACATCATCGATAGCCTCAGGTGGATCGACCTGGTAACGTTCGAGCACGAAACGCACCTCTGGTTTAAGTTCCCCGTTACGTGCAGGGATGGCTTCTTCTTCACCCTGTAATTGTAGTAGGCGAGCGTACGCGTACGCGGAGGCCACGGAGTCCAGGTCCGAGTTCTTATGTCCAATCACAT
>VBHS01000318.1 GCA_005881295.1 Chloroflexota bacterium | reverse complement strand
GCAGGGCCAACAGGGCCAGAAGAGTCAGCACCGGCCCCTGAAATATGGGCCACATGGCAAGATCATGTTCAGGTCAATACTCCCTCGTCGGAGTCTCCGGAAGAAGCAGGATTCTCCTTTGGGCCAGAGTGGCTAAAGTCTCTCGGCGCCACTCCAATCGAGAGCACAGCCCCCCAGGAGACCGAACCAGTTGCACCACCTGTGCTTTCAGTAGAACCAGAGCCTCCTGTACCTGATGAACCGGCAGAGGTTCCCGAAGCCGCCATGGATTGGACAATACCAGCCGCAAATCCTGACTCTCAGCAGTGGACTGCTGAAGACAATCCAATCGTCGCACCAGCAACAGAACAGGAAATTACGCTTGAGAATTGGCTGGAACAGGCGGCACAAAAACTGACCAGACCAGAGCAGAATATGATGACGACTCTGGAAGAACTGGAAAATGATTTACGCTTTCAAGGCTTTAGACCTCTGGAGCCTGGAACGCTCGCGGCCCTGGCTAAAGAACCATCGCTTTCATCCGCGCTGGCAGAATTTGGCAATTTCCAAATACAAGACACAAATGAAGTTGAACCGCAGCAATCTTCTCAACCGGTGATCACACCAGCAGATCCTTCCTCCGATGAGCTTTTGTGGCCAGTTACACTTGAGCCCTTTGCTCAAACGAGTATAGAACCAGCTGACCTCAACGCACCAGAACAGACTCCTGTGGCATCTTCTCACCTGGATGCACTGTCGAGCCTTATCTCCTCCCGTGCGGAAGAGCAGGAAATCAGCCGTTTTTCGCCCCAACCAGTTCAGCCAGAGCCAGTTCCTGTTCCCAAGCAAGTAGCCAGTACTCCGCCCAACATCCAGTCACCTGCTGCTGCGGCTGCCAATACACAGTCGAATACAGCAATAGATTTCGAGCTAGAGACGACAATGAAGCGTCCGGTAGTACGCTTGCAACCAGTGCAACAGCGGCCAGCGGCACAGCAGTACCAGGCTTCATCCAGGAGCCGCCCGGCAGAATATGCCCCGACGAACAAAGCAGCGGAGGGTACATTAAGCAACAAGGAGCGATTGATCAAAGGCTATCAATACCAACTCGCGGGATCCTACGATGAAGCGATGCAAGAATATCGTGTCATTATACGCATCGCCCCCGAACTCCTGGGCGAGGTTGTCAGCAATATGCGCGCCCTGCTGAAGATAGCCCCCAAATATTCAGCAGGATATCGCGTTTTGGGAGATGCATATATGCGGCAGGGAGAGTACTTGCAGGCCATGGAGGCCTACAACAAGGCGTTGACGATGGCCAAAAAGGCAAGAAACTAGTGCCGCTGCTAAAGGAGTGAGATTTTGGAAACTATCTTACAACGGCTGACCGACCTTGACGATGTGTCTGGAGCTATTCTTGTCGGCAAGGATGGCCTGATCGTTACTGGAACGCTACACAGCGAGGATGAAGAAGTAATTGGCGCCATGTCGGCCGCGGCATTTGGCTCTATTACCAATTTCATAGATCAAATGAGCAGTGGTGAGATGCACCATGTCATCATTGAAACGAAAGACGGTACGATTCAATTTGAAGAGGTAGGTGACCTCATTCTCGTGGTCACCACCAACAAGGGAAGCAATCTTGGACGAGTCCGCATAGAGATGAAAAAAGCTTGCCGGCAAATTTTACAACTGGTGGCCAGCTACTAAAAGTCAAGGAGATGGATGAGCTACATGGAGCGAACGTTAATTATCGTAAAACCAGAAGGCGTACAGCGAGGGCTCATCGGAAACGTTCTTACGCGTTTCGAACGACGTGGCCTTACGATTGTCGGCCTTAAACTGATACACATCACCCCTGAACTGGCTGAGAAACATTACGGCGTCCACAAGGGGAAACCCTTCTACGACGGCCTGGTGAAACATATAACATCTGGTCCAGTCGTTGTTGGCGTCCTGGAAGGCCCCAAGGCTATCAGTGTAGTACGTACGACGATGGGAGCGACCAACGCCGCAGAAGCTCTTCCAGGCACTATTCGCGGTGATTACGCACTGGAGATTGGTTTCAACATCGTTCACGGTTCAGATGGACCAGAGACCGCAAAGCAGGAGATCAACCTCTTCTTCAAACCTGAGGAATTGCTCGACTATACGTTGCTTATCTCAAAGTGGGTATACGAACAATAGCACACAAATCGGAAATGGGGTTGTAAGGGCAAACAGGGCTCTTTGCTGAAGAATATAGTCTTATTATGGACTATAGATGTCTCTTACTCCCCCTCATTACCTGCTATGAGGTATGCAGGGGAGCTTCTGCAGAGGACCGCTGTTCAGCAGCGGCTCTCTTTTTTTCCGCGAGGCGCCAACAACATGTTTTACTACGTAAACAACGATCTTGCTCCTCCGAGGTGACTGGAGGAGTATTTTTCATACAAAAAACCTGGTACATCGGCTCCCCTTTCATAACATCACTCGCGGGGAACCAACGCTCACGGTAAAATGGACAGGCGTTTTTATGCTTGCGCCAATTAGAATTTTCAGCTGGATTTGTTTCTATAGTGCTTGCCAATCAAGCGTCCTTCCTAAGATAATTGCCTGGTGTTCTTTCTGTTTCAGGTAGTATAACACATATTTCCGAGAAACACGGCGTGCATATATCACAGACAAAATGGTCCGATCTATGGTATAATGGATTATGCAGAATTCGGAGGACGCATTGGTCGAACACAAGTCAGACGCAGTTCCATGGACAATCCAACAAACATTTCTCGGCTTTATTCTCACCTTCATCCCCTGGGTTGTATTTGTAACAGCTCTCTCCCAGTTAGGTCAGGGAAAAGCTACTCCGAAAACTCCGCTCTCGTTCCAGGCCGACCTCGGAAATGCCATCTTTGTTTTCATATTTTCCTGTATCATTGAAGGGGCATTTCTCATCGCGCCACTCTACATTGCCAACCGCGCCTATCACTCAATTACGCCTCATTTTCGCCTCGCGCTGCAAGCTCTGGGGTTCAGGAAGTTTAACGTGCGGAGAGCAGCGGCCATGATCGTACTCCTGCTGTTCGCTATTCTCGCCGTAGATAGTCTCTATCAATATGTGATCATCGTGCTGCATCTAAACCTGCAGACCAACGACCAGGTGCTCCTTCAACGCAGCAAAATTGCACCTATCACCACATACGCGACGCTGCTTGCCGCCGTTTTTGTCGCCCCATTTTGCGAAGAAGTCTTTTTTCGAGGCTTTCTCTTTCCGGGTCTTCGCCAATCCATGCCAGTGGGTTGGGCTATTGTTCTCAGTTCACTCTTCTTCGCCGTCGCTCATGCTGATCCCGGCTCGTTCGCGGTACTCTTCATCATTGGACTGGCTCTCGCCTTCCTGCGCTGGCGCACGAACTCGATCTGGCCCGGTATGATTCTGCACTTTATCAACAATGGTCTTGGAGCGCTGCTGATCGTCCTGGTGATGCAAGGGATCGTGAAGCAATAACATGCATTGGCCGCCCCTGACGAAACCAGGGACAGCCAATGCAACGAAGTACTTTCCAGGCGAGCAACCTATTGCACTCACTTTTGCGGCTGCTGGTCCTCATCTGAATGGGCGGAGGTATCCTGGTTTACCTTACTCGGATGACGTGAAGTCATCGGGTCAGATATGTCCGACTCGCCACGAACTTCTCGACCACTACGTGTATCTCGATCGCCCAATGGAGTTTCCGGTTCTGAAGGGTGGCGCCCTCCTATATTCCCTTGGCCGTGGCGGTCAATTGTATTAGCACGCCCACCCGCCATATCGTTCATCGTCTCGCTACCACGATCCGTCGTCTGTTCAGCGCCTGGCATGCCTCTACCAGTAGTGCTACCGCTGTCCACAGTGCTATTGGCGGTATTCATGCCACCTGGAGATTTTCCGCTCCCCATGCTCGGATTACGTGGCTCAGGTACAGAGCCACCGCCTATGCTTCCCAAATCACGGCTGCTGGCTATCGCGTCACCTGCTGTGGTACCGGCTGGCTGCTGACCAACCATCTTATTATAATCCTGTTTATTTCCACGCTCGTCGTCGTCGCTATGCTGATCGTTTACCTTTTTTTCATTCTCTGTCATGTAGTATTCTTCCTTTCGCAATCTGTAATCACGCGCTATAGGTAGAACGGCACTCTTGCTCTACTGGTTTCACCAAAAAGAACAGCGAGAAGGAGCCAGCGTGCTGGCCCCTTCTTGATCTCAGCTTATCGCTACACGCTCTACTTGGTATGTCTGATGTATTTTCCAGGCACCTTATCTATGGACTCCCCGCCTTCAGCACCAGACATTACATTGAGTTGTTCGGCCTTTGGATCGACAAGGAGATCGTTGATTACAGAACGCACACCGTCAAAATTTCGCGCGATCTCTTCGGCGGCGGCTTTCTGCTGGCTATTATGCACGGCACCACTCAGGCGCACCACTCCCAGTCGTGGATAGACACCGATAGGGAGATCACGCGTTCGTGGATCACGTCCAAGAGCCAGTGCCAGATCGCTCGCCAGCCTGTCATCACCAACAAGATTGTTTTTGACTTCTAATAAGCCGCTGACCCCCATCGCCTGATCCTGCGCTATATCCGCACGTAGCGAACTTGAAATGTTGCCATTAAGGTAGAGTACCCCATCAAGCACATGCGCTGAAATAGCCTTGAGATCTACGTGCAGAGGGGCCGCATCGAACAGCGCCGCCTCTACCTCTCGCTGCAAAACGCTATCCGGTCGATACGGAGCAAGAGCGTTTAGCGTTGCTGCCGGCACATTAATCTTGATATGCCCTGTCGAGATTTCAGTGATATACTCCGCCCGGATCAGGGTATCCTGGCCCGGACGTAGATCGTGAACTACCAGGTAGGCTAGCTGATTACTATCTGGATGTAGTGCGACAAGCATCAATCTCCCTTTAGCGGAGGAGGCTGAATTCTCCACAGTACTCTTGTCGTCCAGGAGCACGCCGCCGGGGCTTGAACTACTGGCGGTAGCTTCTTCAGCGAGCTTAAGGCGAATTGTTATCCCACTTCCTGTCGCGTTAATGACGGTATCATAAGGGAGATAGACTGTATTTCCAAATAAACGCCGCTGCTTCACACCGATGTGGGTTATACCATGGGCTGCCGGATCAAAAATAACTTGCGTCAAGAAACCGTCATCTCCATCGTCACAGATGATCTTCGAGCCGAAATGTAACTTTTGCATTTCAGAGATCGATGTTAATTTGCGCATGAGTCCAACCTCCTACCATTTGCTTGATAGAGGAAAATGGGCCAGATGGTAAACGTGTTTCATCCTCTAAAGAAAGTGTAACACGTTACCAGTAGGCATGACAAGCGGAATAGATGTCCACATCTCTTAAAACCAGTTACAATACCAGGAAGCAATGTGTAATGCTCCAAGACCTTACAGTAAGCCGAGCGGGAAAGCCCTGGTGCATTCATGCCGGGGATGAACCGCCGTTCCTTTGATGGAGGGGATGACAGGAAAGTAGCGCAGGCGTAGGCGCTGTTGTTGACAACGACCAGCGAGTCTGCTATGATTGGAACGGATATTCTACAAGAGCAAAGGAGCGCGCGAACGGTTCATGAGCAAAAGAAGCCAGACGCCTACGTTTTTGCT
>VBHS01000317.1 GCA_005881295.1 Chloroflexota bacterium | reverse complement strand
GTCGTTGGGTGACGCGTAAGAAGCCGAAAGAGAAGACGAAGGTCACCAGGGCCAGCACCACCGAGAGAGCGGCGGCATAGTAGTAGTTGTTGTTGCCAAAGGCGGTGTAGTAGGCATAGAAGTTGGGCGTGTAGGAACTGTTGATGTTGTTGGAGATGGCCGAGAGCACCTGCGGCTCATTGAAGAGTTGCAGGGTGCCGATGATGGAGAAGATGCCGGTGAGCACCAGAGCGGGGGCCACCAGCGGGATTTTGATGTGCCAGGCCACCCGCCAGCCTGAACAGCCATCGATGCGCGCCGACTCGTAGATCTCGCCCGGGATGGCTTGCAGGGCGGCGAAAATGATGAGCATGTTGTAGCCGGTCCAGGTCCAGGTGGCGATATTGGCGATGGCCCACAGCACAGTCTGCGGTCCCAGGAAATCGGGGGAGCCCAGGCCAAGGGAGCTGAAGCCTTTGACGATGGGGGAGAGCGAGGGGTCGTAGAGATAGCCCCACAAGAGGGCGGCGATGATGCCGGGGATGGCGTAGGGCACGAAGAAGGCCAGGCGGAAGAAGGCTTTGAAGCGCACCACCGTGGAGTCGAGCAGCAAGGCGAAAAGCAGGGATAAGCCGAGCATGACCGGGACTTGCACGATGCCATAGAGCAGCACGCGACCCACTCCGGCGTAGAAGTTGGGATCATGGAAGACATCGCCATAGTTGCCCAGGCCGTTGAAGTTGACGGTGGCCGCGCCCAGACCCAGGCCATTGCGCTCGGAGCGGAACAAGCTCTGATAGATGGCATAGATGATGGGCACGATAAAGAACAGCAGGAACAACACCCCGAAGGGCAAGATAAACAGATACGGTGCGAAGGCCTCACGCCGCAAGGTCCGTGAGGGCCGCTGTGTACGAGGGGGTGCATGATCAAGCGAGGTGATCTTTACATCCATATGCTCATTCTCCTTTTTTCCTTGTACTTGTTGCTCCTTCATGTCCCCTTTTGGGACCGTGAGAGCAAGCGAGATGTTCTACCAATCTTGAACGACAGTCTGGTGGATGGGCGAGACCTCCATCATGCCATTTGGATGGAGGTGCTCGCCACTACGGTATCGCCTCTGATCTATGGACAGATCACCAGAAGAGCAGCCGTGGCAGTGTGCCATAGCGTACCAGGGCTGCTAGGACGTGACACTGAAGCCCTGCTTTTGCATGAAGGTGACGGTACTTTGCTGCGTCGCATTGAGCGCATCCGTCAGGGTGCCTTTGCCGGTGATCGCGCTGGCGAAATTGTCACCCATGTCGGTGTAGACCTGGTTGATGGTCGGTCCCCAGTGGAAGCTGGTATCCACCTCACTGGCCGACTGCTTGAAGACGGTGTTGATCACCTGATTGCCGAAGAATGGCTGGGGGCTGTTCATCGTGGTCGAGCTTAAGGCGGACTGCAAGCACGGATACGCCCCACCCTGAAACTCTATTTCGGCGCTCTTCTCGTTGTTGCTGATCCACTCGGCGAACTCGGTGGCCTCCTTGGGATGCTTCGAACTCTTGAACACGGGGGTAGAGGACCCGCCCCAGTTGCCACTGATGGACTGACCTGCCTGCCACTGTGGGAGGAGGGCGACCCGCCACTTCCCAGAGGTTTGCGGCGCATTTTGCTCGATGGTACCGTTACCCCATGCCCCGGAGAACCAGCTGGCCAGCGTTCCTGCCTGCAGGTCGTGGTACCAGGCATTGGTGAAATCTGGCTCGGTCTTGACCAGCTTCTTGTTGATCAAATCTTGCCAGTAGGAGGCGACCTGTTGGGCCGCGGGGTCATTGATGGAGACTTTCCAGGATTGGCCATGGATGTTGAACGGGCGCGCGCCTGCCTGCCATGTCAGCCCGGTGAACCATCCTGGCTGCTTGGGTGGGAAGTCGGTCATGTACACACTGGGATTGGCGGCATGCAATTTGGCTGCATCATCGGCGTACTGCGCCCAGGTGGTGGGCACCGGAAGATTGTACTTCTGGAAGATGTCCTGCCGGTAGAACAGAGCCATGGGGCCGGTATCCTGCGGGATGGCATAGATGGCGTTCCCGAGGAGCACCTGGCTCCAGGTATACGGCACAAACTGATCCTTCACTGAGGCAGCGCCGTATGGGGCCAGGTCGACGAGCGAACCGGTCGTCTCAAAGGTCGGCAAGTACTGGAACTCGACCTCGGCGAGGTCTGGCTCATTATTGGCCTTGATCGCCGTAAACAACTTGTCGTATTCAGCCGGGCCTGAACCCACATTGATCCAGTTGACGTGGATGTTGGGATGGGTCTGGTTGAAGAGAGCGACCTGCTTACCCAGACTTGAGATCCAGGCCCAGTAGGTCAGGGTCACGGGACCACTGGAGGTTCCGCTCGTCGACGTACTTGAGCTTCCACCGCAGGCGGCGAGGGGAGCCATGAGCATCAATGCCAGGATGACTATCGAGAATCGAGCCGCAGAGCGGCTCATCCAAGAAGGAGAGAAAAAATGCTGCATAATCTGAGTACTCCTTTGGACGTGTAAATAAGAGAAGTGTAGTGACACACATCTGTCTGATCCAGGAAAGCCTATCTACGTTGATGTAGAACGAAAGTATGATTGGTAGGACGCACTACGAGTCAACTGTACAGTTACCGCGACTAAATGCTCTCTGCACGAGAGTCTGCTGCATATCTTACGGGTCCACAGTTCATGTTATCTCCTTTCTCAGCTACTCCAGGGTGGACTGCTGGCTATCTTCACGTGGTTTCAAAGTAGGGGACGGCGGAGGCGTACAAGACTCGCGAGTAATCAGTGTTGTCGCCAGTTCTACCCGCAAACTATCAAGGGGTTCGCCGGCGATCAGGCGAATGAGCATGCTGGTGGCTACTCGTCCCATGTCGAAAAGGGGCTGGCGCACGGAGGTGAGACTCGGGCTGACGATAGTAGTCAAGGGTATATCGTCAAAACCGATCACGCTCATATGTTCAGGCACATGAATGTTGCGCAGGTAGAGCGCCTTAAATACACCCATTGCTTGCAAGTCGTTTCCTGTAAAGATCGCTGTGGGCGGGTGAGGCAAAGCGAGCAGAGCACTGGTTTGAGTGTAGCCAGACTGGAGGCGAAAATCGCCGGGGCGAATGAGCTCGGGATCGATGGGTATACCAGCTGCCTCCAAAGCAGCACGATACCCCGCGATTCTATCCAAACTACACCGCAAAGAGGCTGGACCAGCAATGATAGCAATGCGCCTGTGCCCAAGCGACAATAAATACTCCACGGCCATACGTCCACCAGCCCAGTTCGTTGTTCCTACTGATGGAACTTCTGGGCCGAGTTCGCCGCGGTAATCAACAAAGATAAAAGGAATCCCGCGCCGCCGTAATTCATCTAAGCGGGAAGATTGACCACGGGCTAACACAAGAATTGCTCCATCGGTTGCACGATCAGCGATTTTGTCGAGCCATTGCATCTCACCAAGGGGCAAGTCTTGAGTGAAAGAGAGCGCCAGGCGCAAGCCTGTGCGCCTCAGAGCCTCCTCAACGCCACGAATAATCTCGGTAACATACGGGTTATCAAGGCCGGGAACCAGAAGGTCAATGATCCCACTACTGCCTTTCCTGAGTCCTCTGGCCGCCTTACTATGAACGTACCCGCTCTCTTTGAGGATCTGCTCGATGCGCGCCCTGGTAGCAGGAGCAACATCAGGTCGCCCGTTGAGTACGCGTGAAACGGTCGGAATAGAGACACCAGCTCGAGCGGCGATCTCTGAAATTGTACCTCGATTAGATGAAGTTTGTTTCATTTTGTGAAAAAAGGTCTTCTGTTCTAACGGAAATATATGTATATTATTTCCGAAAAATTTCCATTTGTCAAGGGGTGGTGTATTGCCGCAAAGCGGGCTTGCAGGTCCATTTATAGGGGCCGTTCCAAACCAGGGCTAACAAAACGCCTGGTTTGGAACGGCCCCTATAAATGGACCTGCTCTTAAAAAATCGAGTGATCCGTGCCTGGTACCACAAATTACGATTAGCGAACGATATATATACCGCG
Organism: Chloroflexota bacterium; assembly: GCA_005881295.1. GTDB lineage: Bacteria > Chloroflexota > Ktedonobacteria > Ktedonobacterales > Ktedonobacteraceae > UBA11361. Next base: position 1,249 of record VBHS01000317.1, on the reverse strand, counting down.
CGTGGAAGTAGCGGTACTGAGAACGCGATCGGCGCCGGCTTTGAGTGTACCCTGGGCGATTGTCAGACCGCTGACAACGGTAAACATCGCCTCATTGAAGGTGCTGCCAGAAGGCGCGGTCGCAACGGCGAAAACCGGGAAGGCGTGGCCGTTGGAGAAAGAGGTCGAGATGTAGTCACCGACCATGCGCCCCAGGCTGGTGTTGGCGAGCCAGGCGAGGGGCATAGGTGTGCTTGTCAGCGTATTTTTGGGCGTCCAGGTTGCCCCGCCATTCGTGGACGAGACAAAGCCTACCTGCAACTGACAAGTGCTTGAACAGAAGTAGAAGGCCAGGCCAAGGTGGGCGGAACTGCCAGAGAAGGCTTTGTCGACCGCCAGGCCGGGGATCACATGATTGATACCACTACCTACAGGGTCGATGGGGATGCGCGTTACACCCGACCAGCCTGTCCCGTTGGTGGAGGTGCTCATCACCAGGTCGTTGGATGCACAGCCGGGTTCGAAGCGGCAGTCCTGCCAGACGACGTAGACTTTGCCAGAGCCATCGATCTCGGCGGAAGGAAGAGGTTCCGTACGCAGGCCGGAGATGCCGTGATCGTTGAAGGAGGAGATGACTACGGCGCCATTCCAGCTGGCCCCTCCATTGGTAGAGGTGAACGCACGAATGGTATTGCTCGCAGTACTCTGATAGGGCACAATCACGGTCCCACCGGGCTGAACGAGGGGCTGACCGCCGAGGCCATGATTACCGAGCGCGGTAGCTTTAGGCGCGCTCCAGGTTAGGCCACCGTTGGTCGAAGTACTCATCTGGAGCAGATCGCTGGAACTGGGGTTATCCCATTCCGCGTAGCAATGTCCAAAGAAGGGGCTGGTGGAGGTGTTATCACAGACGATCCAGGTCTTATCCAGGGAACCACTGGCAACGGTAATGGGGTTGGACCAGGTATGGCCTTGGCCGCTATCCGTCGAGCGGCTGACGACGACCGTCTGGTTGCTCGTGATACCCAGGCTGAGAATGAGCCAGGTATTGTGTGCGGCATCGAAGGCAACGCTGGGATCGCTGATCGCTGAGAATGAACCGGGTGGCGTAGCAAAGGTGGTGGTGCCTGGGAGGAAGCCCTTCGTCCAGGTCGTGCCATTATTGTTGGAGGTGGCCCAACCGATATCCGAACTCCCGCCATTAAAGATGCGCCCGGTCTGGAAGGCGGTCACCAGCGTCGAGCCGAAGGAGAACGTATCCGGTTCGACC
>VBHS01000316.1 GCA_005881295.1 Chloroflexota bacterium | reverse complement strand
CGACGCACCTGACAAGTTGAATTGGCGCAAGGGAAAGTACTTGCGTAGATGGACAGCTTCCAGGATAGGAGGTATAGAATTATTCATACAGCTTTCCTCGTTCCTTGCCCGGTCTCATACGCGCTTTCGTATTTTTTAGCGAAATCGGCGTTGGTTGGTAATCCCTCTGAGTTGAATCTTTGGTCGTAAAGATGGCAGGCGACCTGTTGGCCAGGCGTTTCGGGCGTAGATGTACAGAGCACTGGTAGGACTGTGTTGCATGGCTCGAAGGCGAAAGGGCAGCGGGGGTGAAAGGCACAGCCTGGCGGTATGTCTCGCAGATCAGGTGGAGAGCCAGGAATGCCCGTCATCCTACGACGAGGTCCATGCAGCGTCGGAAAAGAGTTTAAGAGACCGTAGCTATAGGGATGGCGCGGTTGTTGATGGAGTTCGGTGCGCGTGGCCGTCTCAACGATACGTCCTGCATACATGATCGCGATCTTATCAGCGATTTCCAGCAGCAACGAAAGGTCATGCGTAATGAAGATGACAGAGAAATTCAGGCGGTGGCGCAGCTGCATGATCTCTCGCAGGATTTCACGCTGCACCACGACATCAAGGGCTGTAGTCGGTTCATCCATGATGATCAATTCTGGCGTGAGCGCCAGGGCAATGGCAATGATGGCCCGTTGACGCATCCCGCCACTTAACTGGTGAGGATAGCTTTTGATGCGGTCGGGTGCGATGCCTACGAGACGAAGCAGATCGATGGCACGTTTACGCCGTGCATCTGCTCCCATTTCAGGTCGATGTGTGCGCAACACATCGGTAATCTGCGTACCAATATTTAGCACTGGATTGAGCGCATTCATAGCACTCTGGAAGACGATGGAGAGCTCATCCCAACGAAATTCACGCAGTTCCGCAGGGCTAAATTCCAGGATGTCCACTCCTTCTGCTGGCTCCACATTTTCTGTATGCATGCCGGAAGAGGTGACTCTTGCGTTTGCCCGCGAAGATCCTCTCAATCTCCCACTATTCTCTCCATCGCGAGGGCGCGGAAAATACAACAGCTGTCCACCGGTAATTTCAGCCGGGGGACGGAGCAAGCGGGTGATGGCATAGGCAAGGGTGGACTTGCCACTGCCGCTCTCACCGGCCAGACCGAGGATTTGCCCTCGCTCCAGGGTAATGCTCACGTCGGTGAGGGCATGAACGGTACCGTTTGCAGCATAGTAGTCCACGCTCATGTTTTTAATCTCCAACAATGGGTTGCTGGCGGTGGCGGGTGCAACGAAAGTCATCAGGCAGCTACCTCCCTATTTTTATTGCGCTTCGCAAGCTTAGGCTTTGGCTCTGTACGCAGACGAGGATTGGCAATCTCATCGATGCCGAAATTGATGAAGGCCAGACCTGCACCCAATAAGGCGATGCACAAGCCTGGGGGCAAGAACCACCACCATGCACCTAACATGAGGGCATCATTATTGCCTGCCCAGTAGAGCATAGTGCCCCAACTCGTGCTTGTAATATCGCCCAGGCCCAGGAATTCCAGTCCTGTCTCGGCTAGAATAACGTAGATTACTGTACCAAGCAGTTCTGCAGCCACAATCGAGATCTCATTGGGGAGGATTTCGAAGAAGATGATATGCAGCGAGTTCTCCCCACTGGCCTTCGCTGCATCTACATAATCCCGGTTACGCATCGAGAGTGTTTGCGCGCGCAGCACGCGTGCTCCCCACGACCAACCGGTCACTATCAACACTATCGCGATAGTCAATGGGCCCCTATATGCAGCGAAGGCTGCAAGTAGGATTGCCAGGGGCAGCGTGGGCAGCACAAGGAAAACGTTAGTGAATAATGAAAGCACTTCATCTATCAAACCGCCAAAATAACCGGCGACCAGGCCGATAATAACCGAGATGATCATTGTCGAGATGCCGATGGCAAAGCCCATGATGAGCGAAAACCGCGTACCCCACAGAAGCTGGGTCAGAACATCCTGACCGGTTTGCGTTGTGCCTAACCAGTGGGCGGTTGATGGAGGTTGAAGTATATCCGGACTGAAAGCATTAGGATCTCCAGGAAAGAACATCGGCCCGAAGATCGCAAGCAGCACAAAGAAGGCCAGGATAGCAAGACCAAAACTGACCTTGCGGTTCAGCGTAACTAATCGCCACGTATCGCGCAGGCGGAGCATTGTAGTTGAAGGCGTAGTTGTAGGTACAAGCATGGCTGGCTAACTCCTTCCTATGCGCACGCGGGGATCGAGCACCACGTACAGCAGGTCGGCCAGGAAATTTGCGCCCAGCACCGCCACAGTAATGACTAAAAAGATACCCTGTAATAACGCATAATCAAGGTTATCAACCGCCTGTAGGATGGCAAAGCCGATACCTGGATACGAAAAAACGATTTCAGTGAGTAATGAGCCGCTCACTACAAAGCCTAAAGAGAGCGCAAAAGCGGTGATATTAGGCAAAATAGCATTGCGCGCTCCATACGTAAACATAACTCTCCAGGAGGGAAGACCTTTTGCTTCGGCCATCATTACATAATCTTCTGAAAGCGTGGTAACCATCGCGTTACGCATACCGAGCATCCATGCAGCAATAGAACCGATGACAATCGTAATGGCCGGTAGAATAGCATATTGTGCCGCACTTAAGATGAAGTCAAGGTTGAACCCTGGCACTGTGTTATCTGTATCATACCCTCCATGGATGGGAAACCAGTTCAGCTGCGAACCAAGGATGTAGAGAAGAACCAATGCCAGCCAGAAGTAAGGTATGGCAGAGAGAAAGGTGAAAAAGGGAGTAAATACCACGTCCGAAAAAGAACCACGCCACCAGACGACGATAATACCTAGCACTGTTCCAACGACGAAGCTAATCACGAGCGCAACGCCAACGAGCACGAGCGTCCACGGGAGATCCTGTCCGATCACCTGAGAGACAGGAGTGGGAAGATAGGTGATTGAGACCCCAAGGTTGCCATGCAACAGGTTGTTGATATACTGTAAATACTGCGACCAAAGAGGGTCGTGATTCACTCCAAGCGAAATCTCTAACGCATGCTGCGCCTGGGGAGAGACTTTTCCCTTCAAGCGGGACATGAGTGCTTGCGCCGGGTTACCCGGAGACAGGTGCGGGATGAGGAAATTCAGAGTGACTGAAACCCAAAGCGCAACCAGATAAAAACCTATACGACGTAACAGGTGACGCATGCAAATTTCCTTCCAGAGAGTAGTGGTAAGTGACCGCCGGTGGGCGCTCTGGGAGCAACATGCACCTCATGTTGCTCCCTAAGTCTGTGCCTGGCATCATCATTCAACCTGTCCGTAGCCAGGCAGATCAGCTAATCGGCTGGATGGAGGTTCAAAACAACGTATTCAATATCCGGGTACGTGGCAGTGCCAGGCGCTGCAAACGGATGCTGCTGATCGGGCCAGCCAACAAATTTAGATGTGTTGTACTGATACCAGTATGGTTCATCCATTAATGGAATGCTTGGCATTTGCTCAACCATAATCTTCTCGAGACCGATGATCGCTTGCTTCTGCACAGTAGGATCGGTTGAAGAAGCATACTGATTCAAAAGTGCGTCAGTGTTCGTGTCATTCCAGCGCTCATAGTTAGAGCTTGCTGGCTGACCAATAGGAGCACTATTCGTGCTTCTCAGCAGAGCATCGTAGAGGTAGTATGGTGTTGGTCCAGGGTTGGTCCAGAGCAACGCCATGTCATAGGTACCATTCTGCAGAGCGTTATAATAGGCGTCAAAGGCAATCACATTGACGTTGACCTTGATGCCTACTGCTTTCAGCTCCGTGGCCATCAGCTGGCAATCAGTAATCCAGTCGGTATAACCGCTGACAACGTTGAGGTTGAATGACAGCTTCTTGCCATTTTTATCGGCGTAGATGCCATCGGATCCTTTTGTAAAGCCTGCTCCCTGCAGCAACTGTTCCGACTTAGCCGGGTCTTGAGTGAACTTCAGATCGGCGTATTCAGGGACCATATAGTCCTTATTATAAGGCAGCAGGCCCGTTGGATGAGCGGGAGGTTCGTAGCCACTTTCTCCCAACGAGTCGAGCTTACTGCGATCAATGGCGGAACTGATTGCCTGGCGAACCGGCAACAGGTTGAATGGGTATTTAGAGAGGGGCATGAAGAGCATAACGATGTCGCTGGCGGGGAACCAGTAGTGGTTATGCTGCGGATCAAGATTGATGTATGTTTTCTGGATGTTCGGTATATAGAGGTTCGTCCAGTCGATCTGGCCTTTCTGGAGAGCCAATTCGGCACTCGTGTTCGAATTGAACGAGGGGATCTTCAGCTCAGTCACTTCAGGCTTGCCCGGTTGCCAGAATTTCGGGTTCTTGCTCAAGACAACGAGTTGCGGGGTGAAAGACTTGACGAGATAAGGGCCTGTGCCAACCGGGTTAGGATCTGCGTACTGGGAGCCATCACCTTTCACCGAGGACCACACATGTTTGGGCAGAATATACGTTTGCCCTCCCAGATACCACAGAAGAGGATAGAAAGGCTTGTCGAGCGTTACCTGTACTGTATTTGCATCGGGTGCGCTTACGGTTTTGATGAAAGGCGTGATGCTGCTGAGATCCATTGCAGAATATTTCTTGAGCAGGCCGAGGGTAAATACGACATCATCACTGGTGAATGGCTGACCATCTGACCACACCACGCCCTTACGCAAGTGAAACGTGATACTTGTCGCATCGCTTGAACGTTCGTAGCTCGAAGCCAACCACGGTTTCACGCTGCCATCGAGACGGTTGAAATAAATAACATAGGATGAGCGGATCAATCGATGATCCATGATAATCCATAGAAAAGAACAACCGGGACAACGTAGACTACGTTCGTTGCGGGACTCTTAAGAGCATACCTTGCGAGTGTAGCTGGTAGAGTATCCCTCTATTCCCCTTTCTCAGCGAAAGGGGGAGTGCTGACTACTTAGGAACGAATATCTTCACCTGAAGATGTTGTGACAGCGATATGGAAGTTAGCTCCACACGATTCGCGTATTACAAGGCTGGTAGGTAGTTCGATACGCGTTGGCTGGTGAGGCTGTGTGGCTTCACCTGTTCTGGCTGTGAGGGGTTGCCTTATCCCAAAGGTTTGCTCTTGCGAAGTAGAGAGCAAAGATAAGAGTAACTCCATGCCGCATTTCCCCATTTCATAGATTGGCTGGCGGATGGTCGTCAGGGGAGGACGGACATGAGCTGAAGGGGCATCGTCGTCAAAGCCAACAAGCGCGATATCTTGTGGAATAGAGATACCATGCTCTTCAGCCGCGGACAAGACGCCATAGGCCATCTGATCGGTGGCGGCAAAGATGGCGGTAGGACGTTTCTCGGGCGGGAGCTCAAATAGTTTTTTCGCACAAGTACGTCCTGTTGGAGGCATAAAGTCTCCCTCCAGCACAAGATCCGGGTCGGGAGTGACCTCAACTTCGAGCAGGGCCTGGCGATAGCCGTTATAGCGGTCGTGCGAGGCAAGATACTCGTGCGGGCCCCCGATATGCGCGATACGACGATGGCCAAGGTTGATGAGATGGCGGACAGCGGTATAGGCACCTGCGGCATTGTCCGTACCAACCCAGGGCGTGGTCTGTTTCAGTTGATCATCGATGATCACGACGGGAAAGCCTTGCTGGTAGAGCCGCGTCAGTTGCTGTGATGCGCGAGCAGGGAAGACTGCCAGCAGGCCAGCGGTAAGCTGAGTTGCCAGGAGACGGCTGATGACTTCGCTGCGGTCTCTTTCGAGATCTTCATCCTTGATACTGTAGAGCACCAGCTCATAGGGTGTGGGTTCGACAGCATCGGCGATACCACGAATAAGGTCGGGGATAAGGGGCCAGGTGAGTGAGGGAATAAGCATGCCGATGAGTCGGTTGCGCCCGCCTGCCAATCCGGAGGCGGTAATGCTGGGAACAAAGCCCTGCTCTTCGATGATGCTGAGGATGCGCTCGCGGGTAGCGGGGTCGACGTCTGGTTTGTGGTTCAAAACGCGAGAGACAGTAGCTTTCGATACGCCGGCCAGGCGTGCGATATCTTCAATAGTACGCTTTCCTGCCATGCCTTTCCCCTCTGGCTTGTTCGTCAGCCGATCATGTGGTTACGTTAGCGCTTCCGGGAGCGCTCCCGGAAGCGGTTACGCATTAAGTATACAGAGAGTTATTTAACCTGTCAAGATGTTTTTCCTCGAATTCTGCATGGAATTGCCAGCTAGCTATCGCTGAAATCTTCCCAATGTTCCAGGGCGTTGATGATTAAGTCGGTGACCTCTTGACGTAGAGCGTCTCGGTCATTTCTTCTTCCTCATGGCACACCGGACAACCAGCTGCTGCCAAAACTCGTGAAGGAGGGGGCAGGCGGCAAGGGCCTCTGCCCCCTCCACATCTTTGTTGCGGGAATGGCCGAAGTCATTTGTTAAGGCGACGGTCCACTCCGGGTACGGGCGCTCGATGAGCGTGACGAACATCCCCGGCTCAACCATCCCCTCTTGCACCACCCGGCAATACCAGCCAGTGCGCCCGGTCTCAGCCACACGTGCAGTCAGCCCCTCGATACCCCAGCGCCGCTCGATTTTCCAGCATGGATATCGTGGCCCCGTGACCTGAATCTGTGCTTCGCCAATGGCGTAGATGTCGCCAATACACGCGTTCTCTTCGGTCAGCCCATCCACTGTAAAGTTTTCGCCGAAGCCTCCGGGGCCAATCTCTGGCAGACCTGGTTCCGCCTGCCAGAGGGGGTAATGCGCGGCTGCGTACAAAAGCACCGCCTGGCTAAGTTGGCCGTGATTCTTCGTATCGGCCTGCGTGTTGCCTTCGAGGTGCGTGGTGTAGAGCCAGCGCGATTGTACGCCAGGCGTGCGGAAGAACGATGTTTTCCAAGAACGCTTTGTTGTGTCCACCGCGTTCGCAATGCTGTACCGGTGTGGTGTACCCACCTGCACCGACTGAAGGGTCCCAATTTGCGTTATCGTCATCGTCTCGCTCTTTTCAGTGAAGTTTGCTTTGGTCATAGTACTGTCGAGCTAATTTTTCTGCTATGGAGGCTCCGGCTGTACCGATTGTACAGGGATATATGTTGTACTGCAACCATTACCCTGCATCAGGGTGTATGTAATAGTTGCAGGCGTGAGAGCGGAAGGATGGCCGATAATGAACTTTCACAAAATCATCCGGACACCCGTAGGTGCCGATTTATCGTGCACATGGCCGAT
>VBHS01000315.1 GCA_005881295.1 Chloroflexota bacterium | reverse complement strand
AATGGTAGCGTCGCAGCTATGATTTACCAGGTATTTGGTCCTTATGGGTCAGCGGCTATCAATGTTGCGAGCTGTGAGTCCGGCCTGAATCCCGGTGCTTACAATCAGTCGGGCGCCTCTGGCGTCTTCCAAATAATGCCAGGTACATGGGCAGGGACCGCAGAAGCAGGTGCATCGCCCTTTAATGCCTATGCAAATATTGTAGCAGCCCACCAGATTTTTGTACGCGATGGTTATAGTTGGGGAGAATGGACCTGTAAGCCCTAGCGCTGCCAGGAATGACAGGTCTGTAAAGAAATCCACAACCTTCGCGCCTCCTAAGCAGTAGGAAAATATGAAGCCCCGGAGTTGACAAGACTCCGGGGCTTCTGCACAATATCTATACCGAGAAGCAAGTGCAGGTAGAGGAGAGTCATAACGGGAGTAGCCTTAACTCTTGACTTTATACTTTTGGAACAAACTTTACAGAAATCTTACACTTCCTTCAGCTTCCTCTTATCAAAGCTCGCTATAATAATAGTATCATTAAGGAGGAGAACACATGGCTATCAATACACCTCGAGGCAATGCTATCCGTATCGTACCGCTCTATGTGCCTGGTGCACCCTTACCCACGACCGCGAATCTCACTTATCGTGGTGGCCCGTTGCTGAGCAATGCTCAGGTCTTCACGGCCTTCTGGGGAACGGCCTGGCAACAGACACCACAGAGTAATTCCATTCAACAGCTGAACGATTTCTTCGATTACATCCTGACCAGTTCGCTAATCGATCAACTGGCTGAGTACAGTACTCCGACGCAGACCATTGGTCATGGCAGTCGCATTGGTACAGCCACGGTCACCACATCAGACCCGGGTCAGTCAGTAACCGACGCGGCCATTCAGAATATGCTCCAAAACGAAATTGCCAACAATGCTGCTTTCCCGCAGCCTACCTCGAATACGCTCTACTTCGTATACCTGCCGCCAGGAGTCGTTGTAGTACAGGGTAGCAGTAGTTCGTGCCAGTCATTTTGCGGATACCATGATGCTATCAACGGGCAGATCTTCTATGGTGTGATGCCGTATCCTGACTGTGCAGGCTGTCTTGGTGGCCTGGCGGCATTTGATGCTCTCACTACAACCAGTTCGCACGAACTGTGCGAAGCAATCACCGATCCAGTACCTGGGCAAGGTTGGTATGACGACACAAACGGCGAAATCGGCGATATCTGCGCCTGGAAAACGAAACAGGTTGGCAACTACACGGTTCAACAGGAGTGGTCAAACAAGACCGGGTCTTGCACCTGACCACTCAATCCTCCCCATTGACAAGCTTGACTTCCAAACCTACAATCTGATCAAGAAAGTCTAAATAGATGCTCGTAGAAAAAGGTTGTCACCATACTCAATCAAGAAGTAAGAAGAAAGCTTTGATACATGCAACAACCATCGAAATCTCGTTCTCAAGCATTCACTTTGTTTCGTCCCCATGCACTCGAAGAGATCCCACAAATCTACACCTGGTTTGAGGAGATGCGAACTCAGCAACCCGTCTTCTACGATGAGAGAATGCACCTGTGGCAGGTCTTTCGTTACGAAGACGTGTCGACGGTCATTACCGATTATAACCGCTTTTCTTCACAGGCATTTGGAGCTACCGGCTCCTTCCTCAAAGACACGCTCGTCGCGACGGACCCGCCAGACCACCGCAAATTGCGCAACCTGGTCAATCAGGCCTTTACCCCGCGAGCAGTTGCCCGCCTGTCAGATAGTATCACCCGGATAACGCAAGAACTGCTGGACAAGGTACGCCCGCAGGGAAAGATGGACATTGTCTCAGACTTTGCCTTTCCACTACCCGCCAAAGTCATTGCCGAACTGCTCGGCGTGCCGCCTGAAGACTGGGACATCTTTCAACGCTGGGCACGCGTTGACAGCTCGGATCCGGCTCTCGCCCGGCAAAATGGTGGACGGTCCATGCAGGAGGAAATGTCTGACTACTTCGCCAGGCTGCTGGAGGAGCGACGCCGTACGCCGCGCGAAGATCTGATCAGCGCGCTGAGTACGGCTGAAGTGGACGGCGAACGGTTGAGTGAGTACGATCTGGTCAAGTTCTGCACGCTGCTGCTGGCTGCCGGGCAGGAGACCACTAAAAACTTGATTGCCAATGCCGTGGTGTGCTTTACCGATTTCCCGGACAGGATGGAACGGTTGATCCGCGAACCAGCCTTAATGCCCACAGCGGTCGAAGAGGTACTCCGCTACCTGCCACCGGTCTGGTTTCTCTTCCGCCAGACCAGAACAGACCTCGAACTGGCAGGATACCACATTCCGGCCAACCAGACCTTACTGGCCTGGACAGCCTCAGCCAACCGCGACCCGGCTCAATTTCCCGATCCCGATCGATTTGATATCGAGCGTGAGCCCAATCGTCACCTGGCCTTTGGACACGGCATCCACTTCTGCGTGGGCGCACCGCTAGCTCGCCTGGAAGCCAGGATTGCCTTGCCAATGATGCTGGAACAACTCAAAAACCTCCAACGAGTGGAGGGTTTCCCGATTATGGTCAATACAGGGATCGTCTTTGTGATCAGGTCACTGCCAGTCACCTTCCAACCCAGGTAAGGAACTCGATCATGGTAACTGCCGACAATACGCCCAGTTTTACCCGCGACATCCAACCATTGTTTCGTGAAAGCGACAGGGAATCAATGGAGTTCGCCTTCGACCTCTGGGACTACCAGGACGTTCGCGCAAATGCTGAGGATATCCTTGAGCGACTGTCAGAAGGCTCGATGCCGTGCGATGGAGAGTGGCCCGAGGAGCAGATCACCCAATTTCGTCGCTGGATCGAAGCCGGCATGCCCGCGTAATATCAGTAATATCAAAGGAAGCGTTGCCGTATGATCAATATCATTGTGGCCTACGCGAACGGTCGTGTGATCGGCAAAGACGGTAAAATTCCCTGGCACCTCCCGGATGATATACAGCATTTCAAGCGCATCACCAGCGGCCACATCGTTGTAATGGGACGGAAAACATTTGCATCGATAGGTCGTCCACTCCCCCATCGGAGAAACATTGTGTTGACGAGTAACAAGTCGCTCGCCCCGCCTGGAGTTGAAGTGGTGCATCACAAGGATGATGTGCTCGCCCTCGGCGATGTCTTTATCATCGGCGGCGAGAGCGTCTACAGGCAATTTTTAGAGGTAGCGCAGCGCCTCTACATTACAGAAATTGCCCTCGAGATAGACGGTGATGCCTTTTTCCCGGAATGGGATCGTCAATCCTTCACCCTGGTTTCTGCACAACCGGGTATCCTCAATGAGCAAAATACGCTGCCTCATACATTTAACGTCTATGAACGTAAGTAACCCAATCTCCAGGGCGAGCGCGTCCCCATGCCACCATCAAACAAAGTGTGGCACAACAGTTTTTACAAAGCGTTCCAGGGACTCCGGGTCCAGAAACCTGAACATGAAATGGGTCACACCCACTTCATGAAATCGCTCCAGTTCGCGGATCACTTCCGCGCTGTTTCCAGCCACGAAGTGCTTCTGGGGATGGCGTACCACTTGAGCAGGCTCCTCAGAGACACTTGCTGTACTCAAATAGGTCAGTTTGATGTCCGCCGGATTCCTACCTACTCGCGCACAGTGGTCTTTTAGAATGGCAACCTTGTGGGCATACTCAGCAACCGGACAGGAATTGAAATTCCACCAGTCCGCGTGGCTAGCCACTATGGCAAGCGTTTTCCCTTCACCGCCACCACCGATGAGCAGCGGAATGGGGGGATCAGGGTGTGGTTCGCAACAGGCTCCTCGGATGCTGTAATGCCTCTCTATGAACGTTGCCGGGCGCGAGGACCACATGGTTTTCACGATAACAGCCGCCTCTTCTAATTCTTCCAGGCGCGTCCGCGTGTCTGGGAAAGGATATCCGTATGCCACGTATTCGTCTTCTTTCCAACCAGCCCCCAATCCCAGAATAAACCTTCCCCCCGATATCAACTGGAGGTTGGCTGCCATTTTTGCTAACAGGGCTGGATTGCGGTACGATTGACACAGCACGAGCGTCCCCACGCGGAATTGAGGAAATTCACCGGCAAAGTAACTCAGGGTTGTCACGCTCTCGAGTATTGCCGTCTCCCCGGACTGCAGGTGATCCTCGGCCCACAGCGTTGTGAATCCCTGCGACAGCAATTTAATTAAGCGGCGATTGTACTCGAACAACTCGGACCCGGGAAAATTTGTGGCGAATGGCTGCAGCATGAGACCAAATTCTATTGTAGCCATGACCTTATCATTCCTCCTCACCGTGGCTTGACTCTTCTTCATAGGTCAACGGTTGACCACAGTTGAAGCAGTAACGGAAGTAGCCAGGGGAACGTGTCCCACAGGAGGTGCAGGTAAGCCCTGACTCGTCTTCAGCAAGCAGTGTCGTCGCTTCTGATGGCACTGGTGGAATAGTAGGTGCCTCTTCTTGTCCTTGCTGATGCTGACGAAGGACCCGTAGAGTCTCTGTGCGTACCTGCTCCAGTTGGAGGCCGAAACCTTTTAAAACATCAGCCGCGATGCCTTCGCCTTCGCGTATGAGACCTAAGAGGAGGTGCTCGGTCCCAATAAAGCGATGATTGAGGCGATGGGCTTCATCTACGGCGAACTCGAACACCTTTTTTGTGCGCGGGGTAAGGGCCATTTCACCGAGAACGAGCCGCTCGCCACGCCCGATGATTGCTTCAACGGCATGGCGGACCTGGTCTACTTCGATCCCCAAATTGCTGAGCACCTGAGCGGCAACGCCCTCCCCTTCACGTAGCAGTCCCAGAAGAAGATGCTCGGTGCCGATAGAGCTTTGCTGGAAGCGCTGCGCTTCTTCCTGTGCCAACACCAGGACATGACGGGCCCGTTTCGTGAATCGGTCGAATCGGTTAAGAAGTTCCGAGGGAGTCGTGTGTTTTCCCTGGATGACTTTTCGAAACAACTGAGTAAACTGATCGAGCGGATGGTTCGGGTTGGTGTCTGACTCGTTTTGTGCAAGGGCAGAAATGCGTTGCCGCTGGAGGTAATCCTGAAGATCGGATGGCGCAAAGCGGTAATCAGCACCAATGCGATAGGCGGAAAGTTCACTTTTGTTGACCAGCCGGCGTATCGTAACTGGATCAACGTGCAGGTACTCTGCTACCTCCTCCGAGGTCATTAAATGTTCCATTATCCTTCTGCCTTCAGTACTGTGAAGTACTATGCATTACTAAAAATGCTATGAGTAACTAATAAAAACTATACATTATTCTCGGCCGGAAGTCAACCGTAGGGGCGCAATGATGAACTTTAACAAATGAATCCGGGCATCGTTTGCGAGGGGGCGGAAGCTTGGGTCGTAACCCGACGTAGTGAAGCAAATCTTCCGATCCGCGATGCAACGGCTCAAACCATTTGGCGATGCTGTCTTTCAAGCTCTCCCACTGATCCCCTCGGCGATGTAAGCAGAGGATGTCTTGGTTGAGCTTGCGCCAGACCTTCTCGGTGGGATTGGTCCAAGGGGCAGAGGTCGGCAAGCGCAGCAACTGAATGCGACTGTGGTGCCGCTCTAACTCCTCCAGAACATAGGGGTGGAAATGCACGGGCCAATTGTCTCAAGCGATGTAAATCGTTTCCGCATGGGGAGAGTGCTTTTCCACAGAGCGCAAGTAGCGAGCCATCTCTTTGACGTTGAAGCTGCCGCGTTGCCGCTCAATCACCGTTCCCGTCGCCACATCTAAGCAGGCCGCAATGCGTCGTGTCGTATCATAGCCATGACCTTGTTCGGCTCGTAAAGCTGGCCCATTGGTACCAGCATACCCCGAGCCGCTGGGTGGACGCCGATAATAGGTATGCTCATCTTCATAAAGGAAGACGAAGCGTTGTGGGTCTTGCTGACACTGGCGTTGCGCTTGCCGGATCAGCGCCAGCTTCTTGTCATACTCCAAATCAGGGGAATGCACATGCTCTTGCCCGCGTTTGTAACTCACCCGAAGCCGCTTGAGCAGCT
>VBHS01000314.1 GCA_005881295.1 Chloroflexota bacterium | reverse complement strand
AAGGCGATGAGCTGCTCCTGGTTTACACTCGACTTTTGTGACATTTCTAATAGAGCACCAACCATCACCAGACCTGCGCGGACAGCATACGCTACCAAACCCTGAGCCTCACAATGCTTCTTGATGGAATAAGCTGTATCATAAGCAGTAGTGGTAGAGCCCATCACAAGCAGGAGTTCAGCTTTCTGAAGCCGGATAGTGGAGGTGTAATGTTCGAAACCACTATGACTAAACAGCGTCCAAGCTTCCTCTAGAACGGCTAGAGCCTCCTCTAACCTACCCGAGGCGATTAATGCCGAAGCATGTTTGCAAAGCGCGTTGCCTGTACTAAGCGAAATACCAACTTGCCTATAGGCTTTCACTGCCTGCTCCGACATCAGGTATGCCTCCTGAGTTCTATTGAGTTTTACCAGGCAATTCGCTATCCCGAGTTTGAGGTTCGCTAAAAGCAGAGGATCATCGACGGTGCTCTGTATCAAGCGATCACAGCCCTGATAGTAGTGTCGAAGAGCTGAGCCATAGAAGCCTCGCATGTAATCGAGGTCCCCCAAATTTTCCTCCGCGTTGACAATAAGGTAGGTTTCTTCCAAAGCTACTAAGCCGCCCAGAGCCTGTTGCTGAAGAAGGTATGCTTGTTCAAAGTTACCAAGACAGCCCAGATCTATCGCCTGGTTCATTTCGGCAAGAGCTATATAGAGTTGAATAGTGGTTTCGTTTTGATCGGTTACAGTAGGATAGATGTCGCGCATACACTCATACAACTGATGAGCCTCCTGGTATCGACCTATCTGGGCGTAAATCATGGCTGTATTATGATCGATAGAGCAGGCCCCAAAATTTTCACCAAGTCGTAAAAAGACCTCACGGGCCTGAGTTGCTGCCTGTAACGCCTCCTCCACACGGCCGAGCCAGGCAGCGGAAACGATCCAACTGATGCGCGAGCGGGCCCAATTTCCCTCATCTCCCAGTAACTTAAACTCTTCCCCGGCAGCATCTAATGCGTCTAAAGCCGCCTGGTGATGCCCGATCATCATCAGTGCATCTCCTTTGGCTTTAAGGCCGAGAGCATGTGACAAGGTATGGTGAACATATTCACCGAAGAAAATGAGTATTTCGGCCAGCTTGAGTGAGAGAAAAGGAGTGTATAGCAGGTGCAGTGCCTCATCCGCGAGTAAATTGCCGATGGCGGCCTGATCCGATAACTCGTCGATGTGTTCCTGGATGTAAGCACGGCCTTCTTCCAAAGGAAGGTCACGTAGATGTTGTAAAAATAGATCGGTATCCATGTTCGTTGTTAGCTCCCCAGTGTCTAACGCACGAGTTTAAAGACCCAAATAGATATCCAGCCAACATACGAGGTAACGCTAAGTAATAGGACATTAGCCTTATTCGATAGACAGGTCTTCGATGACCAGTTCGCGATTGGGTAAATAGACAACTATGACAAATTGACCAGCCGGTACAGGTTTGAAGACGATATGGCCGAGGTCGTCTCCCTGTGTGCGCAATAGCGGGGGTGCAGCTGATTCGTCGCCACTGGCAGCCAGCGGGCCAGGGGCGGTGTAGAGTTCAACGGGCACTCCTTCAAAGCTATCCACACTCCCATCGGGATCAGTGCTGGTCATGATGCCGAGCAGCATGTGTTGGCCACTGCTGGTGAGCGAAAGATGAAAGGAGAGATCAACTGATTCGGTCTTGTACTGGCGCGGCCAGGTTGCTGTGGAGGCGTCACCACGCACAGCAAATTGCGGCTGCGCGTTAATGACACGAGTGGCAAAAATAGGATGTAAAAGAGCGCGAAGAGAAAAGGAGGAGGCAGGAATTTCGATATCCATGCGCAAAAAGCTGCGCGATTGCTCAACTTCAGTGGCACAGAGTGGACAATCTTTGACGTGGCTTGCTATACTCATCCGTTCGTCCGCTGGCAACAGGTCGGCACAATAGAGACTCAATTGCTCACCAGAGGGGCACTGACTGCGATAGAGATGCGAAAGCAGGTAAACGTTGGCTTGTTTATAGGCGGCAAGTCGTTGCTTGCATGTTTCACACTGCTGAAGATGGTTGTTGGCTTCCTCGGGCAAAGCTTCACCGTCGAGAGCAAAGCTTATCAGCTCTTCGTCAGTTGGGGCCATTGAGTTTAAACAATCCATCTTCGTAATTCCTCTTTCTATACTATCGCACTAACTGAACTACTTGGCAAGTTCCTCTTCCCTTTTGGGAATGTCGATGTATAGACGTGACAGCTATATTTTTTTGCATATTTGAATTTTGACCGTCAAGAGAGATAATGTTTAGAAAGGGTTTATTCCATCTCCACAAGCGTCTCTAACATTGGAAGCAGCAAATCGTCAACGCGGGCCTGGAGAGGCGCCCGCAAACGTTCAGGAACCACTACGCGAATCCTGCGTTGATGCTGCTCATAGCGGGCAAGATCATCGGGCTGCAGGCCGGTAGCCTGCACCCACGTCACAAGTTCAGCCATACCAACGGGCGGGTGCGCGCCAAAAGTGACCCACACATCCATCTCCCACTTCTCTGGCCGGGGAATATCGAAGAGGACTTCGTGGTCCGCAATCTCCATCTCCAGCACGCGGGCAAGTTCAGCTGCGAGCAACTGTTCGACATGGCGACGGCGGTTCGCGTTCCAGAAGAGAGCATCCAGGCGGCTGAAGAGGCGGCCCGCCATGCGACTGATCTCCACCACGCCTTTGTAGGGCCTTCTCATTTCCAAATCTGCAACTAAGACGCGAGAACTGGCAGGCATGCGCTCTTCTGCGAGCAGCAGCAACAGTGATGCATCGTCCAGCCCCACCAGTTGTGAAGTTTGCAGCGCACCCGATAATAACGCTTCGTGTACGGCACGCATCAACATCACCTGGAAAGCGCGGCTGGTGTGATGCCAGTAGATATTGTCGAACATCTCCTGGCGGGCATGAAGCAGAGAGTGCAAAGGACTGATGCCCTTGTGGGTTACAACGATACGACGAAGGCCGTTGACGTTGGGATGGATACGCAGCGAACCAAGCAGCCGCTCAACATCGACGCCACCGTAGGGAACATTACAGGCGCGCGCATCACGCGGCAGGTAATCGAGTTTATCGACATCGAGCGCGCCGCTCAACAGGTAGCTCAGCAGTTCATCATCGGGAGGTAGAGCCTTTGTCTTGGGTGGATCAATAAAATCCGCCACGCGGCCAGGCGAGAGGTGATAGTCTTGCTCAAGGATGGTAGCTATCTCGCCATTTTCGATGATCGAACGCCCCACTTTTTCGTGATGCACGATGGGATAACCCAGCTCCTCGATGGTGTGGGAAAAAGGATAGTGTCCGATATCGTGGAGCAGGGCAGCAACCACCAGGGTTTGCACGCTGCTAATGGAGATTCCGGCGAGGCCACCATCTTCGCCGCGCTGTAGCAAGGCGCGCAGGGCTTTTACGGCGAGGTGGTAACAACCGAGGCTGTGTTCGTAGCGCGTGTTGGTGGCTCCCGGCCAGACACGAAAGACAAAGCCAAGCTGCTTCACCTTTTGCAGGCGCAAGAAAGGCGAAGTACCGATGAGCTTTTCTTCGCGGGGCCCAAAGGGAATCAGGTCATAGAGGCTATCACGCACGGTGCCAACTGGCTGCTCATCGGGTAAAAGTGGGAAGCCATGAACGCTTACCGGCCACAATTTGCCTGGTCGTACGATATCATTGGTGAAGCCAAGGGGCTGGCGTCTGGTGCGGGCGCTTTTTGGTCGCTCTGCTTGCGTACTCATATGTGGCATTGTAGCAGAAGAGGTGGAAAAATGTCTAGAGATTATATTGCTCTTGCGGGTAGCCGAGAGAAGGCATATAATAGGTGTATCCCCACTCCGGGGAAGCTGCGACGGGCTATTGTCCCGTCGCTTTGTCGTTACAGATAGAAGGTGAGTGCCCTTTGGAGGGGTACGAGATGGTGGATGAAGTATGGAAACAACATCAATGAAGATACAATTACTGGTTATAGATATCGATGGTACGCTGCTAAATCCCGCGGGCGAGATCACGGCCTATACGCGTGCCGCTGTGCAGGCTGCGCAACAGGCGGGTATCGTAGTGACACTGGCGACGGCGCGCCGCTATTTTAATACTGTTCAGATCGCCAATGAGCTGGGGTTGCAAGGTTCGATCATTCTCTATGATGGAGCGCTCATTGTGCAGCACCCGGCGGCTACGATCCTTAAGAGTCGCCCCTTGAACGCCTCTATTGGCCAGGAGGCGGTAGAGATACTGGTGCGGCATGGTATCCAGCCGGTGGTCCATCCAGATGGAGGGCTGGCGGAAGAAATATGGACGGGGCCGGCTGAACTTGATAATCTCTCGATCGATGCCTACTTCGCGGCTAACGTGGATAGAATGCGCCGCATGCCCTATGAAACGCTCTGCGCAGGGCATCCAGATCCCTTGCGAGTTGTTGCCTTCACCGAGGAAAGGGCGATCGAGGGAGTACTGCCTGAGATTTCCGCACTGGACTGTAGCTGGAACACGATCAAACGCGGCAATTACAACAGCGCCGAGCTGACTGTGATGGACAAAGGCTGCTCCAAAGGCAGCGCAGTGGCCGCCTTAGCAGGTATTTCAGGTATACCACTGCAAGCGGTTATGGCGATTGGAGACAACAATAACGATATAGAAATGCTCAAAGACGCCGGCTGGGGTGTGGCAATGGGCCAGGCCTCAGAGGGTGTGAAAGCAGTTGCAAACGCAGTAACGGCAAGCAACTGGGAAGATGGCGCAGCTCAAGCTATCGAGCGTTACGTCTTGCGCTGTGCCGCGCAGACCGCTTCAAATTCTCTCAACCGCGCCACCTGCCTTTGATTGGGCGCTGCCTGCCAGCGCTTCTCCTTCACCAGTTCCAGGGCATCCTGGGCGTGCATACCTCTATAGACCAGCACAGCGCAGGTCAGTAGAACACTGCGTCCGACGCCATGTTCACAGTGGATGAGGACGCGTCCGCCTTTTTCAATTCTTTCGTCTACCCAGGCCGAACCTTGCAGCAATTGATCGATGGTCAAAGGATAGGTGTCCGGAGTGGGTAGATAGAGCAGTTCGATGTTCTCCTTCGCCATTGCCTGTACATCATCGCTGTATTCCGAACGTGTATCGACAACATGCGTAATGCCTGTTCGCGCCAGTGCCGGGATATCGGCAGGGCGCACGCGACCTCCTACAGCCAGGTGTTCAGTTACCCAGCTCATGTTGAGCTTATCGGGCAGGGGTATATGCAAAGCCTGGGCCAGTTGCTCCGACTTTGAGTTTTCAGGAAACAGGCGCGCGGCGACACGCGTCCAGGTGCGATATGACAGGCGTACCACCCCGGTAAAAAACCAGCGTTTACGGGAGAAGTGCACACGAGGAGGCTGCTCTAGTGCAGGTGTTTCTTCCGGCGCTTCTACTGGGGGAGGCGTAATGGTTGGGTCTGACGACATATTGGGAATATCCTTCTCATAATCAGGCAGATGTGGCAGTTCGCGTGGATAGTTCAGGGAGGGATGCACTTTCGTCATCGACCTCGATCACCTGAGCACCTGGCACAGGCTTTCCATCTCTTTGCATCACCCGCTTCAACGAAGTAATTGCACACTCTATCATACTATCATCAGGCTCGCGGGTCGTCAAACCCTGTAAGGCAAGTCCAGGGGTGAGGAGCCATTTGACTATACGAAATCGATAGTTGGCGGCGCCCAGGCGCATCAGTTCGTAGGAGATACCGGCTACGACCGGCACCAGGACGATGCGCGAGAGGACTTTGAGCGGCAGCGAAGGCGTGACGACGAAAGCAAAGATAAAGATCGAGACGACCATCACGATGAGAAGGAAACCAGTGCCACAGCGGGTATGGACGCGTGAGGCGCGGCGGACATGAGGAATGTCCAGGGGGTCGCCGCGAGATCGCTAACGTGATCACCATTGTGGCACCGCCAATTTGCGGCGGGGCCATATTGTCAGAAGGGGAGGCCAAGGAAGCGGTCTGTTCGTCAACCGATTGGTGGCCATCTGCAGCGGGTTGAGCATTGTCAAGGGTGACAGGAACAGGAGCATCTGGATCGACCGCGCCGGTGGCGATATTGGCAGACATGGTCATCAGGCGGGTGCCGAGGACAAGCATCTCCCAGAGGAGCAGCAGTCCACGCAAGAATGGGAGGCGAAACAGGCGATTCTGGTAAAGACGAGGGTTGAGGGCCTCTTCGTAGAGATAGATACGCTGATCTGGTTTGCGAATCGCTACGGCAGCAGATGCGCGCCCACGCATCATTACGCCTTCCATTACGGCCTGGCCGCCATAGTAAAACTTTGCCATGAACTATCTCCTTTTGATACTGTTCCGGAGCGCGGGCGACGCAAGCGTCCCCTCCCTGCATCAACTCCACCCCCGCCCCTACGAGTTCGTTACGTTGTGTTATCCTGGTTTTTGTCCGCCAATCCGATGAAGCGAGGAGGGAAGCCGGAAGCTCGCATGCGCGATAGGCGACTGACGACAGGACTCTTCAAAAACGACACGCGTGTCATGCGTGGTAAGCGACGGCGTAAAGAACGCAAGCGTACCTCTGAGGAGCGCAGCCTCATGGACATTGAGGGGCGACGATTGCGCGCGAGGCTTGTTTGCCAGGGACCTGGTTGGCCAGCTGGAAGCAAAAAGCTCAGGATACAACTGGCGATATCGAATGATGCGTGGGGCCGGCTCAGGCGTTTCGCGTTTGCCACTTGACGGCGCATAGTTACCGAACCGGGTTTTATCAGCCTGCGCAGCCCGTCGACCAGCTCGATTGAGTCATGAGCCAGTATTCCCACATCGTTTTTCAACACAAAATCGACGTTTCCCTCTTCCTGTCCCGGCACATACCCGCTTAAAATAATGGGAAGATCACATGCCAACGCTTCATTGATGGTACCTGGCCCTGCTTTGGTGATAATGACGTCGGAGGCGCGCATCATCTCCGGCATATTCTGCACAAAACCAAAGACTTTCGCCGGTACGCGCAAGTTTTTCCTGGTACGCTGCAGGTACGCGTAGAGCCGCTTGTTGCGACCAGTGATAATCAACAATTGTACGGGTAGACGTGCACGCGAGATGGCGCGTACGGCAACCTGTAAGCCGCCAGCACCGTCGCCGCCACCTACCAGCAGAACAACCGGTAAGCCCGGCTCAAGTCCGATCTTGCGCTGGAGTTCCTGTTTGCTCGCCGTTGGCCGCGTAAACTTGGGGTCGATGGGCATACCAAGCACATGCACGCGATCAGGATCCAGTTTTCGCGCCAGGTACAACTCCCTGGCCTCTTCCGTCGGCACAATGTAGGCGTCTGCTCCGGGGGCAAACCAGGAATAATGCAGGCTGACAAGGTCGGTCACAACGGTGATGAAAGGGATGTGCAGGTGTAAGTCCTGCAAGGCTTTGAGGGTGAACTGGTTGAGCAATGGATGGATAGAGACAATAACATCGGGCTGGACGCTCGTGATCAGGCGCAGCAGGCCGTTGTGAATGAGCGGCGATGCGACAGTCTGTACAGCCGTCAAGCTGCGGTATTTGTTGCTCAAACGAAAGACGCGCCCATACATTTTGGGGTTATAGCGGATGGCCGGCCCGTAGAGTTTGACTGCTTCACGCAGGGGAAAGCGGCTATACTCTTCAAAGACGTCGACAATTTCGATGCGATAAGCAGGAGGTGACGCTGAAGAGACAGCAGTCGCGGGCTGCTCTCGAGCACCGGTACTAGTTCCAGAAACAATTTGTTGCCGTGCATGCCATACTTCCTGTTCCTTTTGGGAGATCAAGGTGATGGCATTGCGAATAGCGTTCGCTGCACTTCGATGTCCGGCTCCAGTATCAGCAATGAGGAAAAGTATGGTTCGTTGGGGTATTTTCTCCAAGCTACTCACCTCATGTGCAAATCAAATAAAGTAGGTCGGGGACCACAAGTGTGGTAGGGCGACCCGACGTGCAAGGGGGCGACCGCAAGGGTCGCCCCTACATTATATTTATTGTTCGTCCGGCAGGTTGAAGCGCCGGCGGAAACGCTCGACACGACCAGCCGCGTCAAGGATGCGCTGTTGACCAGTGAAGAATGGATGGCAGTTTGAGCAGACATCGACCTTCAAAACTGGTTTGACGCTCAGTGTTTTGAAACTGTTGCCACAGGCGCAACTGACTGTGGATTCGATATAATTTGGATGGATTCCTTTTTTCATTACGATAACTCCCGCGAGATTTCTATGTTGGTTGGTTATGAGCTACGAGCATGATTGTTTATTAGCGGCACCCCGACGTCAAGATACCCTTCTCCATGACAACCTGCATTGTATTTGCTATAATCCGTATGGTACAAATGGAGAGATAACAGATGGGATTTCGCGCATGAAAAAGAACGAGCCGCCCTCTGTTTGGGGATCACTGGCCTTGTTGGGCCAACTAGGTTTGGTCATAGTTATTCCTCTCGTGCTAGGTTTCTTTGTTGGGAACTATCTTGATGGTCTTACCAATACAAAGAACGTGTATTTATATCTCGGGCTGCTGCTTGGCCTGATCGTAGGGATATTTGGAGCGTACCGTTTATTTACACCTTACTTTAAGAAATAGGATAGACGGGAGTCTCTCACACCGAAGATGATCTGGCAGGGCTCGACCAATAGGAGGATGTCGAGTGGGGCTCTGGAAACTGCTTGAAATAAGAATTCAGCCGGAGGTGATTTTCCACATCGGACCGCTTCCGGTGACAAACACGCTACTTTGCACCTGGATATCAATCCTCATTTTAGTAGTATTCTTCTTCTTTGCTACGCGCCGACGCGCCCTTGTCCCCTCTGGTATACAGAATGTCGCCGAGTATCTCATAGAGTATCTCCTGGGATTGGTAGAAGGTGTTTCCGGTAAAGAAAAAGGAAGAAGATTTTTTCCCCTGGTAGCGACTCTTTTCATCTTCATTATAACTTGCAATCTACTGGATGTCATCCCTGGTGTAGATACTGTCGGCACGCTTAATATCACTGCCGCCCAGGCTGCCCATATAACCAGCAAGCCTGTGCTTGGGTTCTTGCTCTTTGGCGATCTTTCTAATTTAATGGTCCCCTGGATTCGCCCGGCAACCACTGATCTGAACCTGAATTTCGCCATGGCTCTTACCGTGGTAGTAACCTGCCAGGTGTTTGGTTTCACTACGCTGGGACCCAGAGAACACGTGAGTAAATACATCAACTTGAGAACTTTTTTCAGGTCATTGCGCAAGCTTGATTTTGCTGGGATGTTCCAGGGGATTATCGAGTTCTTCGTGGGTATCATCGATATCATCAGTGAATTGTCTCGTATTCTTTCACTGGCCTTCCGTCTCTTTGGCAATATCTTCGCTGGCAGCGCGGTATTAGCAGTGTTTGCATTCATCTTGCCGTTTATATCCGATGTTGTCTTCATCCCGTTCGAGCTGTTTATCGCTTTCGTACAGGCCCTGGTCTTCTCCCTCCTGTCCCTTGTCTACCTGGAAATGGCCACCACAAGCGAGCACTCAGCGGAGGAAGAATATGAGCAAAAAGAGGAGCAGAGGGAGGGGGTCGCGGTATCACCACCTTAATCTGAAGAAGGGTGGAAGATATCTTCCCCTGCAAATCAACAATAATTGCTACTCGCAGCTTTTTCTTACTGCGATTGCATAAATTTCATTGAACAACATAATAAAGGATTGTCCTTAAGGAGGATTTTCGTCATGCTTTTTAGTTCCCTGGCATCAGTGTTATCCATTGTTTTGGCAGCGGCTACTCCGTTTGATAGCCTGGCTGTGGCAGTAGCTATTGGTCTGGGAGCGATCGGCCCAGGTATTGGTATCGGTATTGCCGCAGGTTCAGCATTCAACGCCATCGGGCGGAACCCTGAAGCGGAGCCGTTGATTCGTATCAACATGTTCATCGGTCTGGCTTTCGCCGAAGCTATCGCTATTTATGCCCTGGTTATCGCTTTCTTGCTCAACGCCAGGTAGCACCCCGACAGCCAAAAAGGGAGTCATAGCCTGTACGACTGAAAGGAGGCGCACAAAGTGATGCAGACAATTATTCTTGCTGACCTGTTAGGGGGCTTCGGCGTCAACGCTGTTGCCTTTCTCTCACAGCTCGTCAGTTTCGGCATCGTCTTCTTTATACTTTGGAGATGGGCATTCCCTGCAATTCTTAAGACATTGAACCGGCGCCAGGCAGTTATTCAAGAGGGTATTGAGAATGCGGAGAGGGCCAGGCGCGAGCTTGATGAAGCGACGGAACGAGCCGAACAGATTATGCGGGAGGCACGAAGGCACGCACAGGAAACGTTCGAGCAAGCAGCAAAGGGCGCCGAGGCTGAAGCTAACCGTATCATAGAAGAGGCGCACGCTCATGCTGACCAGGTTGCTCAGCAGCAGATAGCGCGCATTCAACAGGAAGCTGCGCGTGCACGAGCTGAACTCAACCGGCTGGTTGTGAACCTCTCAATCACTGCCGCGAGCAAAGTCATTAGTAAATCGGTCGATAGCAAAGACAACCGCCGCCTTGTGGAAGAGTTCGTTAGCACTAACCAAACAAAGGAACAGTAATGCTTAAAGGAGCGATAGCGCGTCGCTACGCAATGGCCATCTTCGATATCGCGCGCAAGCAGAATACAATTGACCGCACCCTCGAAGATGTGAAAGAGATAGCTCAGCTCTTTGCGATTCGCAAGCTGGCATATCTGCTTCAAGAGCCTAAAATTCCCGTGCAGCGCAAAGAGACAGCCATACGCCAAGCGCTGGGGGATAAGGTGCTGCCTACATCGCTCAACCTTGCTTTGCTCGTTGTCCAGCGTGAACTGGTCGAACTGATGCCAAATATCGCCAGCGAACTCGAACAACTTGTGCTGGATTATAAGAACCAGGCAATAGCGGAAGTTACAACGGCAATGAAACTTGACGATGCGCACACAAACCTTATCAAGCAGGCACTGGAACGTAGAACAGGTAAGACAATACTCGTAAAAACGAAGGTGCAGCCCGAAATTCTTGGTGGAGTAATTGCCCGTGTCGGCGATCGCATAATCGACGGCAGCGTGCGCTATCGCTTGAACGCGTTGCGACAGCAGTTATTGGCAGGTACCGCGAGCAGCAACATCGATTTTCTGTCTGGAGCAGAAGACGGTCAGCGTGCAGCGGCGGCTGATACACTGGTAACGCCAGGGAGTAATCCACAAGAAGAAACGGCTGAGCCGAGAAGATTACATTAAGTAGTTTGAGCAATGCGGATTGAAAACGAGGAGGAATAACGATGGCATCTTGGGCTGATGAAATCAGTGCCATCATTGAGAAAAACATTGCAGATTTTGGTGGAAATGAGATAGAGACAGCTAGCGTTGGCACGGTGGTTGCGGTGTCCGACGGTATCGCTCGCGTTTACGGACTGCAAGATGTGAAGTATCTCGAGTTGGTAGAATTTCCGCGCACAGGCATTATGGGATTGGCCTTCAACCTTGAAGAAGAGACGGTCAGTTGCCCAATCCTGGGTGATTATACACATATTAGAGAAGACGACGAAGTGCGTACCACCGGCCGCGTTATCTCGGTCCCTGTTGGCGATGCATTGATCGGTCGTGTAGTCAACCCTCTGGGTGAACCAATCGACGACCGTGGACCTATTGTTACAGATAAGACACGTCCAGTCGAGCGCGTTGCTCCAGGCGTCATCACGCGAAAAAGCGTGGACACACCTGTACAGACGGGTATCAAGGCCATTGACAGTATGATCCCCATCGGGCGTGGTCAGCGTGAGTTGATCATTGGTGACCGCCAGACGGGTAAGTCGGCAATCGCGATTGATACAATCATCAACCAGAAGGGTAAAGACCTGATCTGTATCTACGTCGCGATTGGCCAAAGAAACTCGACAGTTGCGCGAACGCGCGAGATTTTAGAGCAGTATGGCGCGATGGAACATACCATTATCGTCGACGCCGGCGCCTCAGACCCGGCTCCTTTGAAGTACCTGGCCCCCTACTCGGGCTGTGCCATGGGTGAAGAGTTCATGGAATCTGGACGTGACGCGCTGATCATTTACGATGACCTGAGCAAGCACGCGGAGGCGTATCGGAACATCTCGCTGATCATTCGCCGTCCTCCTGGACGCGAGGCCTACCCTGGTGACGTGTTATTTGTTTAACGCGGGCGTGCGACCAGCTATTAACGTTGGCCTCTCGGTCTCTCGCGTAGGAAGTAGCGCGCAGACTCCTGCCATGAAACAGGTAGCCGGATCGCTGCGTCTTGACCTGGCACAGTTCCGTGAGTTGGCGGCATTCGCGCAGTTTTCTTCAGACCTTGACAAGGCGACCAAGGCACGTATCGACCGGGGGCAGCGCTTGACCGAGATCCTGAAGCAGCCGCAGTACCGACCAGTGCCTGTCGAGAAACAGGTAATGATCATCTTTGCCGCCACTAACGGGTATCTGGACAGTACGCCAGTCGACAAGGTCGGCGAATGGGAGGCCGCGTTCTATCGTTATATGGATGCGAACCACCCCGAAATCGGGCAGGAGATCGTTGAGCATTCGGTGAAGGAAAAAAATAAGATGTCCCGTGAGTTGTTGGATCAACTGAAAGCTGCTATTGAAGAGTTTATTCAGACAGCCGCACCAAGCTAGGAGACACTACCATGGCATCAACTAGAGAGGTTCGGCGGCGCATACGCTCGGTTAAAAATACGGCGCAGATTACCAAGGCCATGCAAATGGTGGCTAGCAGCAAGATGCGGCGAGCGCAGGAGCGTGTCCAGCAGGCACGCCCCTACTCTGCGCAGATCAGTGCCCTCGTTTCGCGCCTTGCGAACGCTTCAGGCGATGATCTTGGCGAGGACGTTGCCCTGCTGAAAGAGCGTGCAGTGCATACTATTGGCATTATCCTGTTAACACCCGATCGTGGGCTGTGCGGCGCGCTTCCCAGCAACATCAACCGCAAGGCGCTATCGACGGCGCAGGAGCAAGTCAATAGAGTGGCACAGCAGGGCGAACGTCCTGGCATCGATTATGTTGCTGTAGGACGTAAAGGGCGGGACTTCATTCTACGTACACAGCAGCATCTTATCGCTGAATTCGTAAACTATGGTGATAGACCTTCGGTCGCGGATGCCAGGGCTATTGCCCAGGTGGCAGTAGACTCCTTCCTGAAAGGGGAAGTTGATGTTGTGTACCTGGTCTACTCCAAGTTTGTCAACACGGTGACGCAACAGCCGACCGAGATGCGACTGCTGCCGGTAGAGCCACCTGGCGATGAAGAAGACGGACGCAAGGCGCTTGAGTACATTTATGAGCCAAACGCCAGGAGCATCTTTGAGAGCTTGCTGCCACGCTACGTGGACGTGCTGGTTTACCAGGCACTGCTTGAGACGATAGCGAGTTTCTACTCCGCTCAAATGGTGGCGATGAAGAATGCTACTGATAGCGCAAATGAACTTATTGATGACCTCACACTTGCTTACAACAAGGCACGTCAAGCAAGCATCACTACCCAAATACTTGAGGTAGTGAGTGGTGCACAGGGATTGGAAACGTA
The DNA here is from genome assembly GCA_005881295.1 of Chloroflexota bacterium. Classification (GTDB taxonomy): domain Bacteria; phylum Chloroflexota; class Ktedonobacteria; order Ktedonobacterales; family Ktedonobacteraceae; genus UBA11361. The sequence continues at coordinate 2,156 of VBHS01000314.1, read as the reverse complement.
ATGGATTTGACGACCGATGCGGTAGCAGTAGACGTACCACTGTGAGTACACCTGCGGCGTCAAAATTCATGAGGAGAAATACATGGCAACAGAGATAGGCGCGAAGGGCAAAGTCGTGCAAGTGCTGGGGGCCGTCGTAGACGTTGAATTTCCCCCGGATCAATTACCAGAAATTTATAATGAAGTTCGCACACGTCCATCCGGCTCTGACAAGGATCTCATCCTTGAGGTAGAGCAACACCTGGGCAATAACTGGGTACGTTGCGTGGCAATGGGACCCACCGATGGCCTGCAGCGCCAAGTTGATGCTTTTGATATGGGCCATCCAATTTCAGTGCCTGTCGGCCCCAAGACGCTGGGACGCATCTTTAACGTGCTTGGTGAGGCAATTGACAATAAGCCTGAAGTCGAAGATGCGCCACGCTATCCCATCCACCGGCCCGCACCGGACCTGGAAGACCAGGCCGCGACCGTCGAGGTCTTCGAGACCGGCATCAAGGTTATCGACCTCGTCTGTCCCTTTATGAAAGGTGGAAAAATTGGCGCATTCGGTGGTGCGGGTGTAGGCAAGACCGTTATCATCCAGGAACTGATCAATAATATCGCCAAGGGTCATGGTGGCTACAGCGTTTTTGCTGGCGTGGGTGAACGCACCCGCGAAGGCAATGACCTCTACCATGAAATGATCAACGCAGGGGTTATCGACCGTCTGGCAATGGTCTTCGGGCAGATGAACGAACCCCCCGGTTCACGCCTGCGTGTCGGGCTGAGTGGCCTGGCAATCGCTGAGTACTTCCGCGACGAAGAGGGGAAGGACGTACTACTCTTCATCGACAATATCTTCCGCTTCACACAGGCTGGCGCAGAGGTATCGGCGCTGCTAGGTCGAATGCCTTCGGCCGTGGGCTACCAGCCAAACCTGGCAGAAGAGATGGGCGAGCTGCAGGAACGCATCACGTCTACCAAGAAAGGCTCGGTCACGTCGATGCAGGCTGTCTACGTCCCTGCTGACGACTATACAGATCCTGCGCCGGCGACAACATTTGCGCACCTCGACTCGACGATTGTGCTGGAGCGAGCCATCTTTGAGCAGGGCATCTACCCTGCCATCGATCCGCTGGCCTCTACCAGCCGGCTACTGGACCCGACGGTGGTTGGCGATGAACACTACAATGTTGCTCGCGGCGTACAGAAGGTGCTGCAGCGTTACAAAGACCTGCAAGATATCATCGCCATCCTGGGCGTCGATGAGCTATCGGATGAAGATAAGCTGACCGTTGCGCGCGCGCGCAAGCTGCAGCGCTTCTTTTCACAACCCTTCACAGTGGCACAGGTATTTACCGGACTTGAAGGTAAATATGTACCAGTGAAAGATACCATACGTGGTTTCAAAGAAATCCTGGAAGGCAAATATGACCATATCCGCGAGGATTTCTTCTATATGAAGGGCGGCATCGAGGAAGTTGTCGAGAGCTACGAGGCTGAACAGAAGAAGGGCTAAACGATGGCGACACGCGATACCTTGCACGTCGAGATAGTGACAGCCGAACGTGAACTGTACAGCGGCGAGGCCAACCTGGTCAGCGCGCCAGGTACAGAGGGCAGGCTTGGTATTTTACCAAGGCATGCCGCTCTGTTAACCACGCTTTCACCTGGTGCGTTGAACATCAAACTTGGCGATGCTGAAGAGCCGATCTTCGTCTCAGGTGGTTTTCTGGAAGTGTCCAACAATTCAGTTATCGTCCTGGCGGATACCGCGGAATTTGCCGAGGAGATCGACCAGGCTCGTGCTGAGGAGGCACGCCGCCGAGCCCAGGAGCACCTGGCACAGGCGCAATCGGATGTTGAGCGCGCTGAGTTACTTGGCGCGCTTGAACGTGCGATGACGCGCTTGAGAGTCGCGGAGCTAGCACGCAGGCGCAGTGGACGCCGGCTCGAGATACCACGTTCAGATTCAGAGCAGTGACTGCTAGAATTCGACTCGACGAAATAAATTAGCGGTGGTTGAATGCAATTTGTGCATTCAACCACCGCTTTTACGACTTTGTTGGCGAAAGATACAAAAAGTGCAATACAGCAGGGCGACCGCAAGGGATCGCCCTGGATGAGGGTACACTCGAGTAGTTCTCGCATTCGCCAACAAAGTCTTTTACTTA
>VBHS01000252.1 GCA_005881295.1 Chloroflexota bacterium | reverse complement strand
ATCACTGCATCATTCGAAATTCAGTGCTGGAAGAAGCGACGCTTGAAGACGGAGTGAGTGTAGGTCCCTTTAGCCATTGTCGTCCAGGCGCCTACCTTGCACGTAATGTTCAAATGGGAAATTATGCGGAAGTCAAAAATTCATACGTTGGCGCGGAGACATTTATGCATCACTTTAGCTATCTTGGGGATGCCACAGTTGGCGAACAAGTGAATATTGGGGCCGGTACGATTACCTGCAATTTTGACGGCGTGAGAAAAAACCGCACGGATATAGGTAACGGAGCGTTCATTGGAAGTGATACAATGTTAGTTGCACCCGTCACGGTGGGAGAGGGAGCTCGAACAGGGGCAGGTGCTGTAGTGAACAGAGATGTGCCACCCGGGGCACTGGTAGTTGGTGTTCCGGCACGTGTGTTAGGTATGCGTCAACCCGTAGAAGTAGATGGCTCCGTGCAAGATGGCAGTGAAAAGGAGTAAGGGTTGCTATGGATGGCCCTGGCTTAGCAAGTATGGCCGCCTTAATCGATTTTCAAATTCCTCTTTTTGATACGGAAGCGTGGTTACAATTCGCAATTCTGCTTGTCTCTCTATTACTTTGTGCACTATCCTCTGCTGCCGAAACATCTTTTACCTCCATCAGCCGCATTAAGCTCAAGGACCTGGTAGAAGAGGGCAATCAACAGGCTATTCAGATTGAAAAAACGCTCTCCAATCCGAACAAATTTCTTTTGACGATCCTGATAGTGAATAGAGTCGCGGTGATCGTTGCTGCCAGTATGGCGACGGTGCTGGCCTTACGTTTTTCACACACCTTTGGTGAGCTTATCGCTACGATCCTCACCTCGTTGGTGGTTCTGATCTTTTGCGAAATTGCGCCCAAAACTGTTGCTGTACAGAACCCGCTGCGCTGGGCACGAGCTTTTGTGAAGCCTGTGCGAGCTGTCTCATGGCTTCTGCAGCCGGTTGTATGGGCGCTCAGCGCTATTACCAATACCCTTGTACGCCTTATGGGAGGACAGGTCAGGCGTCCTGGCCCCTTCGTTACTGAGGAAGAGTTGCGTTTATTACTCACAGTGGGTGAAGAGCAAGGGGTACTCGAAGAAGAAGAGACCGAGATGATCCATAGTATCTTCGAGTTTGCCGATACCACTGTGCGTGAAGTAATGGTACCGCGCATCGATATGGTGACTTTAGAGAGTAATGCGACCGTTGATGAGGCGGTCGATCTTGCTCTGCAGGGGGGTCACTCGCGTATTCCCGTCTACGAAGAGAATATCGATAATATCATTGGCGTTTTGTATGTCAAGGACATGCTTAAACAACTGCGCGAAGGACACAACAATTACCCGGTACGCGATCTTGTGCGTGAAGCATATTTCGTTCCTGAAACGAAGAAACTGGATGACCTGCTGCGCGAGATACAGCAGAGGCGCGTGCACATGGCCATTATTGTCGATGAGTATGGTTCGGTGGCCGGTCTTGTCACAATCGAAGACCTGGTAGAAGAGATAGTGGGAGATATTCAAGACGAGTACGATCGTGAAGAGAAGCTCTACGAGCAAGTAAACGAGAATGAGTATATCTTTAATGCCAAGATCAGCATAGATGAGTTCAATGAAATAATGGGTATGTCATTGGGTGATACAGACTACGAAACGCTGGGAGGCTTCTTATATGCCCAACTCGACAAAATTCCGAACGTGGGTGATACAATCACATTCGAGAATTTGAAATTTACCGTATTATCCACACGAGGACGGCGTATTACCCAGGTGCGTGTGGAACGTACACATCCAGAGCAGCCGGATACTCCTCAAATCACAGGAGAAGATGGTCATTCGGGGCCGTACTTGCTACCTTTGCCACGAGAAAAGCAAGTGGCAGATGGATCAAAAGATAGAGATAACAGTGGCAGTACCAGTAATAGCGACGTTCCTTCGGAAGATCCTACTCATGTTGAGTACAGAGGAGCATAATACATGACACCCGGTCTTCCCGCGCTTCCTCGCGCGGTTCGCGTCGTCGAAGTAGGTCCACGAGACGGTCTACAAAACGAAAAAGCACAAGTACCTACCGAACAGAAAATACAGTTCATCACTATGCTTGCCGACGCAGGTCTGCCAGTTGTCGAAGCAACATCATTTGTCAGTCCACGCGCGATTCCCCAGCTCAGCGACGCCAGCGAGGTCATGGCGCGCCTGAAGCGAATACCTACGACGGAATATCCTGTTCTTGTGCCCAATCTCAAAGGGATGGAACGCGCCCTGGCTGCCGGTGTGCGATCTGTCGCCGTCTTTACTGCGGCCAGCGAGAGCTTTACACGTCACAATATCAACGCGTCGATTGCAGAGAGCCTGGAAAACTTCCGACCAGTAGTGGCACTGGCTCGACAGGAGCATGTGACGGTACGAGGATACATTTCAACCGTTTTTGGCTGCCCCTACGAAGGTTCAGTGGCACCAGAGAAAGTGCTCGCGGTGGCCCAGGCGCTCTTGGAGATGGGGATCAACGAGTTATCGCTGGGTGATACGATCGGCGTGGCGACACCGAACCAGGTCGTTGATGTCGTGGGTCTGCTGCTTGATAAAGGGGATATCCCCGCCGGGAGCCTGGCTGTTCACTTCCATGATACGCGTGGCACGGCTCTTGCCAATGTTTTGATGGCTTTGCAACTTGGTATCAGCATTGTCGATGCCTCTGCTGGCGGCCTTGGTGGTTGTCCCTATGCTCCCGGAGCGGCAGGCAACCTGGCAACTGAAGACCTGCTCTATATGCTTCATGGGATGGGCATCAGTACAGGCGTCAACCTGGAAAAGGTGGTAGCTGCCACACGTTTTATTGCTCCCCTGTTAGGCCATGCACCGACCAGTAAGTATTACCAGGCTGAAGCATGTAGTCGCGTGTGAACAGTAAACTAATGCTTCTCCAGGTATTGAATTGCCGCGGCCAACTGTGTATCACCGCTTGAAAGTATCTGGTTTTCGCTCATATTCCCCGCGTTCTCATCGTTTGGCGAGAGCGGAATGGCGTTCGAGGCGAGTTTCACAGGGATATTGGGAGAAATGCCCACGTCACGAATAAAATGACCATTGGGGGTCAACCATTCGCTGGTACCAAGGAGGATTGCTGAACCATCGGAGAGAGGGTATTCCTCAAGAACTGTGCCTGTGCCAAATGTCTTCTCACCCATGACGACTGCGCGCTTGTTATCCTGCAGGGAACCCGATACAATTTCAGCGGCGCTGGCCGTATCGGCATTGACCAGCACTACGATGGGGGATGTAGTATTAACAGTATGGCCGCTGACAGCATACGATTTGCGGTGTCCCGAGCTGTCTTGCTCTAATAGCACATTTCCGCTTGCTACAAACTCGCTTGTCGTATCAATAGCTTCTTGAAGGTATCCGCCTGGATTTTCACGCAGGTCAAGGATAATCCTGGTTGCGCCAAGCTTCTGGGCTTGCGTAATTTCATCTTTCAGTTGATTGGAGACCCCCGAGGCAAATTGTACTATCTGAATATCGGCAATATGATCCTGCGCGATATAGTGCATAAGGACGTTAGGAACGGAAATCTCCGCTCGCACCACGTTGATGGTCAGGGTCTGTTGAGTCGAGGGGCGACGTACCGTAATGGCAACATTCGTACCAGCTTTCCCCTGGATAAGTGCGCTTATTCCGGCAATATCTTTGCCGGCCGTGCTTTTGCCATTGACGGCGACAATGATATCTCCATGCTTAAAGCCGGCCTTTTCAGCTGGCGAGCCAGGAATAGGCGATGTTATGATGAGGTCTTTTGTCTTAGGGTCCTGTTTAAGGTAGATGCCGACGCCGGTAAATGTACCGCTCAACTGTTGATTTTCCGTCTGGACATCCTGAGGTGTCAGGAAGCGGGTGTGCCCTTTATCGTGAAGGACATCCAACATTGCCTGGATCGACTTGTATGACATTTGTTTATAGTCTACGGCCTTACGGTCAACATAGTTCTGATCTACAATGTTCCAGGCCTGCTGGTAGAGGTTAGCATATGATTGAGATAGATTACTGCGATTGAAAGAATTAGCATAAAGCTGATTGCCGAACCAGCCGCCGAAAAAAGTAATGACAAGAAGTGCGAGTACGACTACATACTGGCCAAACCCACGCCTGAGCCGACTACGTGGTTCGGGTGAAAGCTGTGATGGTTCCTGCGGATACTTCCTTTGACGAGGAACTGCGCCATTTCCTGGTACCTGATATGGTGGATATGGGTTATAATCGCTATAAGGCGGCTGCTGAGCTATTGGTACAGGATAGGGCGGCTGAGCCGGGGGAACAGAGCTATTGCCTTGTTCCGGTTGTTCATACCAGCGTGGATCATCATATTTGCTCATAGCGGCCTCCGAATAGTTGCTTTTATTGAATTACATCTTTCCAATATTTTTGAGATGCGTTACAAGAGATTGTAGTAATTGTATCGTAGTCGTTGAAACATAAAAAATCAACAGGGGACATTTACTAATGAATGACACTCCTACAACGATGACGGTACGCTTTTCATGTCCGTCACTGTTGTAGGAGTGTCAATGGTGCAATCTTACCTCTTATAGATAGCTACAGAGCAGAACGCCCGTACTGTAGCGCACAAAGAAGAAGCTAACTCTCCTTTGAAGTCTCTGTTACGTCGCCATTGTCAGAATGCTGGTTATTCTGCGGAGCACTGGTTACAGTATCTGTCTGTCTCTTAGTGTTATGTTGTTTCCCTGTGGGAGGCAATTGCTTTTTTGGCGGTTCCCAACCGGGAGCACGGGAGACGATCATCGACATCATCCGGCCTTCCATCATAGGATTGCGCTCTATGATGGCGGAACCCTTCAGCACTTCTGCAATCTCGTCCAGCATCTTGCGCCCTATATCCGGGTGGCGCATCTCAGCTCCCTTGAACTGGACGCTGACTCTCACTCGATCGCCTTCAGCCAGGAATTCTTGAATCTTGCGAGTCTTGACATCAATATCATGATCATCCGTACGTGGCCGCATGCGAATCTCTTTGAGTGTGATAGTTTTCTGATTCTTGCGCGCCTCGTTTTCTTTTTTGGCTTGCTCATACTTATACCTCCCGTAGTCCATCAATTTGCAGACTGGCGGTACGGCATTGGGTGAAATCTCAACGAGATCAAGATTTCGCTCGCGAGCAATATCCAGCGCGCGCGGAGGGGGCATCACACCGATCATCACTCCGTTTTCATCGATTAAGCGCACTTCGCGCGCACGAATGCGCTCATTGACCCTTGTTTCGCGTGTACGATCACGGTCACTCCCCCGAAAATCCCTGTTAATAGGCCAAACCTCCTCTTGTTTGAGCTAATAAAAAAAACATTAAAAAAAACATACTATGAAACCTGATAAAGTTTAGCATACCTAACCCCTCAAGTCAAATAACTACGCGAAATTTCCTCGTTATTTCATGATGCTGAGCACGCATCGGGCATATCTTTATGGTATACTTGTAGGTACGGCACTCCGTGGG
>VBHS01000251.1 GCA_005881295.1 Chloroflexota bacterium | reverse complement strand
ATTCTCGCACACACCCAGGAAATCATCGGCGGCCACAACGGCTACCTGGCTAAAATGTATTCGCGCAGTACCGTGGCCCGTTCCGGCCTCTCCGTCTGTCGCTGCGCCGGCGTCGGCGACGTCGGCTATATCAGCCGTTGGACCATGGAAATCAGCAACCACACCCAGACTACGATCATGGTCCCCGTTGGCTTCCGCATCTGCCAGCTAACCTTTGAGTATGTTGGTGAAACATTGAAAGAGTATCGCGGCAAGTACGGCAAAGCCGACCAGCACTGGACGCCGGAAGACATGCTGCCCAAACCCTATTTTGACTGGGATTATGACGTCTACCGCACAGATAAAGGAAGCAGGCTGTGAGCAAAGGGCGATTGATCTCTTTCGAGGGACTCGATGGAGCAGGGAAGACAACGCAAATGCAGTTACTCGAGCAGTGGCTGGCAGCTCGTGACATACCCTACATACGCACGCGCGAACCAGGGGGAACCCCCCTCGGCGTCGAGATACGCCACCTCTTGCTCAACCGGCCCGACCTGGCCATCACCCCGCTTGCCGAGGCCTTCCTTTTCCAGGCCGATCGCGCGCAACATTTCGCGCACATCGTCATACCCGCGCTCGAAGCGGGAAAACTGGTCATCACCGATCGCTGCATTGACGCCAGTATCGCCTATCAGGGCCATGCTCGCGGCGTCGGCATAGAGCTTGTCGCGCGCCTCTCAGTGATCGCCACCCAGGGTTATATTCCCAACTTGACCATCCTGCTCGACCTCGACCCTGCTCTGGTGCACGCTCGCACCGATACCGCCAATGACGCCAGTGGACTGCGCGAGCAACAAACCCGTTTCGATGCCGAAGAAGAGCAATTTCACCAGCGTGTGCGTGAAGCCTTCCTCGTCCTTGCCCGCATTCATCCCCAACGCATCAAAGTGCTCGACGCCTCTCTCCCACCCGAACTGCTTCATGAACAAATCATCGCCCTGGTAGAACCTTTACTGGAAGCTATGTGACCTGAATCGACTCTCTACTCTTCCTTTTTCCTCCCCCACATCTCAACCACCTCTTGATACGCTTCCCACGTGTCCACGTCAAAGCTTGCCGCCGCGTCACCCAATTCAACGGACTCCACTTCCTCGCGATGCCGCTCCAATACGCGCCGCCCTCCCTCGTCGCCTGTAACCTCCATCAATTCACCAAATAAGCTGGCCGCGAAAAGCGTAGGGTTTCCCCGTTTCCCACCATACAGCGCGGCCACGATCCGTTTCCCGCTTGCCCCCCATGCGCTAATCAGCGCATCGATCACCTGCGCCGTAATCAATGGCTGATCACCCAGCATAATGAGCGCGCTGTCAACACCAGCTTGAGACCGCTCCCGTTGTCCCACTCCATGAGATGTTCCCTCAACCAATGTCGCCAATCCCACACGCATCGAAGTACTCATCCCCTGCAAATAATCGGGATTTTCAACCACAATAATACCTGGTTGCTCCAGGTAAGCAGCCACCTCGGCACGCACCTGGCCGGCGCGGTGTCCCAGAACAACCACAACCGGACGAGCCCGCGAAGCCAGCGCGGCATCAATCACATGCGCCAGCACCGGGCGCTCATCCAGCGGCAACAACAATTTATGCCGCCCTCCCCCCATCCGGCTAGAACTTCCCGCCGCTAAAATAATCGCCGCCGTTGTACCATCACCGTTCATCGTATCGTTCCATAGACTTGTTCCATGATGATATAATAGTACCCAGGTGCATCCCGCACCACAAAATCATCAGAAAACCTACATGTCATGGTGTCCTTAATAATCGTACACCAATGCCAGGAGATTACAAGTCCAATGCCCAATACCCCATCCACCAATACTAACAGTGTAGAAGCATTAGATGCCGGAACACTGGTCAAATACGAACGCCTTCAGGCCATTTTGCGTGAAATGGAATCGGTGTTGGTAGCCTATTCGGGTGGGGTCGATAGCGCGCTGCTACTCAAAGTCGCACACGATGTCCTCGGATCGCGTGCCATCGGCGCCATCGCCTCTTCCCCCGCCTATGCTCCCGAGGAGACAACAGAGGCTATCGCCGTTGCCCGCCAGATGGATATCCCGCTGCTCACCCTTGAGACAAACGAACTGCAAGACGAGCGCTATACATCTAACGACCTCAACCGCTGCTACTTCTGTAAAAATGAACTCTTTTCCGAGCTAGAACCACTTGCAAAGCAGCATAATCTTCGCTATATTGCCTATGGTATCAACAAAGACGACGAGGGAGATTTTCGTCCAGGGCAGCGCGCCGCTCGCGAATTTCACGTACGGGGTCCTCTCAAGGAGGCCGGCATGGGGAAAGCTGAAATACGCGCCGTCGCCCGTTTCCTGGGAGTGCCTGTATGGAATAAACCGGCTATGGCCTGTTTCTCCTCGCGTATCGCTTACGGTACAAAGGTCGATGTAGCCTCGTTACAAATGGTCTATCAGGCGGAAAAGCTGCTGCATGACCTCGGCTTTCATCAATTGCGCGTGCGCCATCACGATAAAATCGCGCGCATCGAGGTCGAACGCGCCGAGATGCCTCGCCTGATCGAAGAAGAGATGAGCCGCACTGTAACCGATGGCCTGCGCAAAATAGGCTATACATATGTCACTCTTGATCTTTTAGGCTTCCGCAGCGGCAGCATGAACGAAGGCTTCTTTAAGAAGAAAAAAGCTTGAACTACGAGACAATCCCATTTGAAAGTTGGTGGATTCTAAATGAGCAAACAAGTCACACGTCGACCTAAGAAACAGGACTTGCGTAAAGAGCGCCGTGAAGAGCAAATTCGCCGCGAAGCAGAGCGCAAGCGCCGGCAGAAAAGAAGTCGCATTACCATCATCAGCACGATAGTGGCAGTAGCGGTCATTGCAGTAGGCCTTACTAGCTTTATCGTTTATAACAATACGCACGGCCAATCTCAGACCCAGACCAGACCAATTGTCAACCCACAATATCCTCCTGTGGACAATATCTATTGTGAACAGCAAGAGCAACTCGCCTTTCACATTCACGCGCATCTCACCCTGTATATTAATGGGCAACAATCGCCTCTTCCTGCTCAAATCGGCATTGCCAGTGATCAGTCTTGTCTCTACTGGCTTCATACTCATGACACTTCCGGTGTCATCCACATGGAAGCTCCTATCCAAAGTTCCTTCGTGCTCGGCAACTTCTTAAATGAGTGGTCAACCGAGTTCCCCAGCGTGGGCTATCCTTCAGAACTGGACCAGACCGGCTGGCAGGCCTATGTCAATGGCAAGCCCTACACCGGGGACTTCCACAAGATTCCGCTACAAGCTCATACGCTCATCACGTTGGCCTACAACACCCCTCACGTCGTTCCCGATACCACCTACAACTGGAACGGCCTCTAGCCGCCCCCAACGCAACGTATGGGCGCAATTCATGAAATGTAGGGGCGCAATTCATTGCGCCCCAAAGCGAAATGTAGGGGCGCAATTATGCACTTTGACAAATGAATCGCCAGTAGGTGCCGATTTATCGCGCACACCGCCGATTTATCGGCCTTCATAGGCATCAATCTAACGAAAAGCTCATCAACACCCGTAGGGCCTTGATGATCGCCCTCGTCCTGCCCCGGTGCACGCGTTCCCCTCCTGCCGGGCGACGCAAGCGTTCCCACCCCGCACAACCCTACCCCCGTCCCTACGCTTCCTCCGTCGACATCTCCCCACATATCAGGCCCCCGTCTCGTGCATGGAGCTACGATCCGGTTGTCGAAGTACTACCCGCCGCCATCTTCCCTTTATCAGCAGCAGAAGCATTGGCGCGAGCCTCATCCCTGTTGCGTGCCAGCTCCTCGACCGTCATAGTAGGAAGTCGCGCGGCTCCCTGTGTCTCGTAAAGCTTCACTCGCGTTCCATTGCGCACGGCCTCTTCCAGCCGCTTCCTCGCTCCAGGTATCTCATCTTCATACTGTGGTAACCACCTGGCCTGTGCCACCAGCATCTCATCCGTCATCTGCCACACCTCCTCCGGGTTGCAGACCGCTCCCACCAGGGGATCATGCAACATGGCCTGCTTGAGCAAGGTGACATCGCCATGCACTGCTGCCTCCATACCCATCTCCTGCACGCGTACACTCGCCGCACAGGTCGCTGCACATGCCAACGGCAGGTCACCCACCACCGGCATATTGATGCCGTTCTTATCCACGTACCCGGGGATTTCGACCACGCAGCCATTGGGCAGGTTGGTGATGTGGTTCTGGTTGATCACGTTAAAGTGCCCACGATATACCCGCCCGGTCTCCAGGGCTTCAATGATGTATGAGCCATGCTCTTCGCTGCGCTTGTCTGGTGCGATTACAGGTGGCTCTTCCTTCAGCCAGTTAGGAAAGTCCGACTCGAACCAGTTCCGGCCTTCCGTACAGACACGCAGGTAGCCACCGGTTTCCCCATTGATCCACCTGGACAGGTCGATCCACTGTGGAATCTCGTCGGGGCGCTTGCGGTACCACGGCAGATACTCGCTCAAATGTCCATTGGACTCCGTACTATAATAGCCAAAGCGGCGCAGCACATCAATGCGTACCTTCTCCGTCTGCCGGTACTCGGGATGGCTCTCGAAGAGCTCCAACATTTTCGGGATCATGTTCATCCCGCGCCATTGGACCTTGATGAACCAGGTTTGATGGTTGATCCCGGCCGCCACGACATCAACCTCGCGACGATGCAACTTTTCTTCTGGCCCGATCAGCCCTTCACCCCTGGCCCAGTGTTCGATGCAATGCGTAATCTGCCAGTGCGCTCCCTGCACCCCATGACACAGCCCAATCGTCTTTACCTGTCCATACTTGTTGCATGCCCAGGTGTTCATCGCCATCGGGTTGGAATAATTGAGAAAGAGCGCTCCAGGCCTGGCAACTTCGCGAATATCTTTGCAAAAGTCGAGCAAAGCGGGGATTGTCCGCTGCGCATACATGATTCCACCCGCGCAGATTGTATCTCCCACGCACTGATCAACTCCATATTTCAAAGGGATGTCGATATCGGTTTGAAATGCTTCTAAGCCCCCCTGGCGGATGGTAGAGATAACATAGTCACTCTCGGCAATGGCCTTGCGACGATCCTCCGTCGCGACAATCTTTGCCGGGAGCTTGTTCGCTTCAAGGTCACGTTGACAGAGCTGCGTAACCATGTCGAGGTTGCGGCTTGAAATGTCGGTGAAGGCAAACGTCGTGCCGGCCAGTTCCGGCACGGCTACAATGTCGTGCATCAAGGTACGAGTGAAACCTATCGAACCGGCGCCAATCATGGCAATTTTGAGGGCCACGTTT
>VBHS01000250.1 GCA_005881295.1 Chloroflexota bacterium | reverse complement strand
CCCAATCTGTTCCCGACCGTCATCCTGATCGGAAACTTTCTAGTGCCCGTAGTTTTTGTCGCGTTCCTGTATGACCACCAGCATTTGAGTTCGTTTACGCCAGAAACCATTGCGAGAAGTTTCTTGGTGGGTGGTATACTGGGTGTGCTGGGAGCCTCAATACTCGAATCTCTGTTGCTCCCCATGCTAACGAACCCTAATCAAGGCCTGTCTCTAAGCGGTGGGCTGGCTGTTGGACTGATTGAGGAAGGAGTCAAGATCCTGGCGGTCATCTTTCTAGCACGGCACTTGCGCAGGGCCACGACGATGGATGGGCTGCTATTGGGAGCAGCCGTGGGCATGGGCTTTGCCGCCTTCGAGAGCACGGGCTATGCCTTCACAGCTTTCCTCTTAAGCCAGGGACATGTTGGAGCCTCGATTGCAGAGACAGTACTCCGCGGGTTGTTGACGCCATTTGGCCACGGTATCTGGACCGGCATTCTCGCCGCGGTGCTCTTCCGAGAGCGCAGGCATGACCGCTTCCGCATCACCGGCCTGGTGATTGTGACCTATCTCTTCGTTTCCGTGCTACACGGTCTGTGGGATGGGTTGCCCAGCACCATATACTTCATTTTGCCGCCCGGCATTCACATTCCGCTGGTATCACTGGTGATCGGTGTGATCGGTATCATCGTGTTCGTTATGTTGTATCGACGGGCAGTGCGTGGGGAAATATACCAGCCACCCACGGCTACTACCTGAACTGTTGTTGGCCGGTAGCTTACCCCGGTAGACATGGTTGAAGAGAGAATGCAACCTCTTCTACCCCTCACAACGTGTTAGTGAGTGGATAGACGTGCAATGATGAAAACATCGAGAGTGTTTCCTCTTGATGTTTTCATGAATCATGGCTTACATCTAGCAATCACCTCGCTTTTTCCAATGATGGATGTCAAACAGACATCCTCAAGGCAGAGGAGGATGAGTATCCGTGTGTTCCTAACAGGCAGAAAGGAGATCTTTATGTCAACAGAGGCAAACAAGGCACTTGTCAGGCGTTCAGTTCGTCACGCATTTCCTCAGTGGCTACCCGAAAATGCAATTTATTGTTGACGATCAGACCGTCGAAGACGACAAAGTCATAACGCACGTGACTGCCCGCAGTAGTACTCCTGTCGGGCCGGTGATGACCATGCCAGCCAATCCTGAAGAGGTTGCCGAGTCCGATACCATCAATGGGAAGAGTACCGATCGTATCGCCAATGGCAAAATCGTTGAAAGCTGGATTGAGTTCCATGTACCAACTCCGTTGCCCCAATTAGAAGAACTGCCGCCGGAGGGAGAGGACAAATAGCGTGTATTCTTCCTGGTTTTGGAGAGATGAAAACCCTGGACAACGTTAATCCAGTAGGCTATAATTAGCGCATTATGAAAGGATATAGTATGAAAGGTATCGGCGTAATGATACGCTTACGGCAGGTCTGAGCGGAGCCCATCTGGGATCTACTGCTTGAGTGCGCGTGTTCCGCGTCTCGTCTATGAACGTGGATGTCGCGTGTTACCTGCCACACCGTCTTTTCAAGATCGGGCTTCGCATAGAGTCGCATGAGCCAATCAGCTCTGCGGCTTTTTTGTGCCTGTTGTTTGCCTTGCATCTTGAAAGGAACGTGTAATGTCATCTTCTTTCCGCCCAAGTATCTTCTATGCGCAACACTTTCTCAAGGATCCGCGCCTTGTTACCTCGCTACTCAATAGGTGTACCATTGGTTATGACGATGTTGTGTATGAAATAGGCCCCGGCAAGGGCATGATAACTGAGCAGCTTGCCCAGCGCTGCAAACAGGTTATCGCAATTGAGAAAGATCCGCGCCTGTCAGCTCTGCTTTTTCAGAAATTTGTGTCTATGCCCAATGTGACGATCCACGAAGGCGATTTCCTGCACTATCGTTTGCCTCGTAAGCCGTACAAAGTGTTTGCGAATATTCCATTCAATATCACTACGGCTATTGTGACCCGGCTCACGGCGGAGGAATATCCGCCGGAGGATGCTTACCTTGCTATGCAGAAGGAAGCAGCAGGTATGTTTGTTGGAAGGCCACATGAATGCTTGCGCTCGTTATTGCTGAAGCCCTGGTTTGAGGTGGAGATTGTGCATCGTTTCCGGCGCAAGGATTTTGTGCCTGAGCCGCGAGTTGACGTGGTCATGCTGCGGCTGCGCAAAAGAGGGCCGCCCCTGGTGAACCCTGCGGATAAGCAGTGCTTCCGCGACTTTGTCGTGTATGGTTTTACAACATGGCGGCCGACGCTGAGCTCTATTCTCAAAGGTATTTTTACCTGGCAACAACTCAAGCATATGAGAAGAGAACTGGCCTTTGATCTTGATGCAACGCCAACATCATTATCGATGGAGCAGTGGCTAAACGTATTCGAGTACTACAAAAACGTAGGGAATGAGCAGGTAATAGACAGGATAGTGGGGAGCGAGAAGCGTCTTTTACAGGAACAAAAAAGATTACAAAAGGTACATCGAACTCGAAAATACTGGCGAAAACAGGCGGGGCGTCCCTACCAGTAATTTAGTACTATGCAGAAGTTGAGACCTTTTCTGCTCCCGCTAACTGTTGTACACTTCTTTGTGTGTTTGAGCGTACTTATTTGAACGCAAGGGCAGAAAGGAGACATGCTGGTGATCGGGACAAAACTCCCGGGGAAGCGCTGGAGGGAAGAAGAACTTCCATCAGAAGACTATGTGCGCCAGGCAATGCCACGCAAGTTGGGAACATTCGATATGACGATGATCTTCCTGATGGTTATGTTCTTCATCAACAATGCGGTTGGGACTACTGGGGCAGGAGCAGCTGCTTTTACCTACTGGATCATCGGCGCATTCGCCTTCTTCCTTCCCTGCATCATTGCAACAGCGCAGTTGGGAACGATGTTTTCTCACGACGGCTCTCTCTACAACTGGACGCAGAAAGCCCTTGGTAGTTTCTGGAGTTTCTTTGTCGGAGTCTCTTTCTGGGTCCCCGGTATCCTGGGGATGGTCGGTAGTGCAGGAATTGCCGTCACGTTACTCCAGGGACTCAACAGAAACTGGCTTGCAGAACCCCGAGTACAGGGAGTGTTTATCGTTTTCATTCTGATCCTCTCAGCAATTTTGTCCTTGCAGCACTTTCGCGTGGTGCAGATCATTGTCAACATGACCACGGTCCTGATGCTCTGCGTGATCGCTCTCCTGGGGGTGGCAGCTCTCATCTGGCTGGCGACAGGCCATCATGCAGCCACAAGCATTACTCGTGCCAGCGACCTGGCTATACAGCCAGGAAACTATGTGCTTTTTAGCACGGTCATCCTTGCGTTTTTAGGTGCAAACGTTTCGATGACGTTGGGCAGTGAGATCACCGACTTCAAAGTGGTTTCACGCCACCTCTTCCGCGGTGGGCTACTCGTTCTCGTGAGTTATCTAATCGTCACCTTCGCTCTGCTCGTGGTTCAAGGACCACAAGCAGCAAGCAGCGGACCATTCTCAATCATCCGTACCATCGACCAGGTGTTTGGAAAGTTCACTGGTGGTATCGCCGTCACCTGCGTAATTGCCTTCTTTATTATCCTCACCGCCTTATTCAACAGCATCTTTGCACGCCTCCTGCTGGTAGCCGCTCTTGATCGACGTTTGCCAATAAGCCTGGGAAAGCTCGATGAAAATCGCGTCCCTCTCAACGCCATCATATTCCAGACCACTGTTGCCGTGCTGTTCGCAGCGATTGTCTTTCTGCTGCCATACCTTATTTCGCTTGGCAATCCCGTAAATCTTTCCAACGAGCTGTTCACAGTAAGTCTGTATGCACATAGCATGGTATGGGCAATCTCCAGTTCTTTCTTGTTTATCAACCTTCTGGCGCTCTACTTGCGGGATCGGCGAGGCTTTCACGAGCGGCGCATCTTTCCTATGCCTGTCCTGTGGGCATGTATAATTGTTGCGCCTCTTGCCTGCGTGCTGGCTATCATTGTCACACTATCCTTTTCGCCAATACCACAGCAGATTCCTAGCAACATTTGGGGGGGCATAGTTGGTGGTCTCACGGTGGGCTGGTTGGTATTAGCTGGTATTGCCAGTATGGTAGCCAACAGCGAAGCGGGTTGGGAAGATCTAAGTGCGGATGTCTAGAGAGGTTTTGCCAGATTCGCTGCGGAACAAAGGTCGAGAGACACCGATGTCTAAAGAGAATTAACGCGAGGCTGGAGGAAGATCACATGCCAGATATGTTGCGCGAGATTCTTTCGTACAAGGAGAATTGATTCGATGGGTTCTGATACTATCTCCATCCCAGAAGAACACAGTATAGAGACGCAGGGTATTGAACGTGTCTCTCCCAAAGGCCGCGCACATATGCGCATCTCCGATAACTTCACCATCTGGTTTTCAGCGAATCTTGTGATTTCTACTGTTGCCCTTGGCGCAATAGCCATCCCTATATTTGGTCTTGGGTTTTGGGACAGTGTTGCTGCTATCATGCTCTTCAATATTCTTGGTTCTCTCCCGGTGGCCTTCTTCTCGACCATGGGTCCCAAACTAGGCCTGCGCCAGATGACCATCACGCGTTTCTCATTCGGTTGGGCCGGCGCGGTTATCATGGCGCTCTTCAACGTAGCGGCATGCACTGGTTGGTCAGCTGTCAACGCGATCGTAGGGGGTCAGTTAGTAGCAGCAGTGAGCGGAGGGACTATTGCCCGGCCAGTGGCTATTCTCATCATTGTGGTATTGACCACAATTTTCAGTATATATGGGTACAAGCATATCCATCGCTATGCACGTTACGCCTGGATACCTGCAGCCATCATTTTCCTGATTCTGCTGATGATTGCAGGACCAAGAGTGTCAATCATTCCTACACCTGCGCTTGGCATTGCTGAGATCGCTTCCTTCATCTCCTTCGGAGGCGCTGTCTACGGTTTCGCTACCGGTTGGAGTTCCTATGCTGCTGACTACAACGTCAAGCAGCCTGAAGAGACACCAGCATCACGTGTCTTCTGGTTCACCTTCCTGGGTATTGCCATTCCCTGCATTGTCCTGGAGATATTTGGCATGGCTTTGACTACTGCTTACAAGGAAAGTGGAGGCGACCTACTGGCGGCAGTAGCCCAGCCTTTAGGTAGTTTTGGGAATGTCCTGCTGCTCCTGCTTTCGCTGAGTATTATTGCCAACAATATCCCCAATGCTTATAGCATCGGACTCTCCATGCAGGTGCTTGGCAAGTCCTTCCAACGCGTCGGTCGTATCATGTGGACATTGTTCGCCGCTGTGTTTTACTTGCTGATCGCTATCCCGGCCGTCCCCAACTTCAACAATACTCTGAGCGACTTTCTGCTGATTATTACCTACTGGCTTGGTCCCTGGGGTATTATTCTCATTGAGGAACACTTCATTTTCCGCCGGGGGCAGTACAACGTGGAGGATTGGAACACGCCGCAGAAACTCCCCATCGGTTGGGCCGCGCTGGTCTCGATGGCATTTGGTTTGCTGGGCGTCTACCTTGGTGCTGCCCAGGTACTCTTTGTTGGTCCGATCGCTAAT
>VBHS01000249.1 GCA_005881295.1 Chloroflexota bacterium | reverse complement strand
CGCGCTAAAAAGCAGCGCTAACCAGCGCGCAATTGACCTAGGCGTAGCCATCACTGCCAGTGAGCCGATCACCGGCAGCAGGATAATCCAGGTGAGAACACTCGTAAATATCACAGTTTTATCCTCACTTTACTACATTGACAAGCACAATAACGACCAGTGTCAGTAGCGCGAGGCCGCCAAAGAAACCAAACATGTAGGTTTGAACTCTGCCAGTCTCAACGTGACGCAGGTCGCGACCAAGTGTAGTCACGAGACTAGCTGCTCCGTTGACCAGCCCATCAATGATGTATGTATCGAAGGCCTGGCAGATATGTGAGATACCGAGCACGACGTAGCGGACGAAAAGGTCGTAGAGATCGTCGATATAGTACTTGCGCAGCAGGACACGATGCAATACCCGCAGTACAACATTGCCTTGCACGAAAGCGTTAATCCTTGCCAGATCGGTGCGAGCGTAGAGTGCGTATGCCCAGGCCAAGCCGAGCAGTGCCACGCCTACACCTGGATAGGTCTTCCAGTCACTAAGAATCTCCACGATACTCAGGGCTGGAGACGAGGGATTGAGGTATGTGAAGAAATTGAACCAGTAGCCAGCGATTACCGACGCGATAGCCAGTAGTATCAATGGAATGGTAACCGTCAGAGGAGACTCGTGTGGCACGCCTACGCCGCGATAGAGTCCCTCGCCACCCCCTAAACCACCAAAGCGACCACCTTTCCCTCCAAAGGCCAGGATATAGGCCCGCAGCATATAGAAGGCGGTCAAACCTGCGGTCACCCACAAAACTACCCACAAGGCATAATAGCCATGGGCGTATGCAAGCGCGATGATGGTGTCCTTACTGAAGAAACCCGCGAAAAAAGGGAAACCAGATATCGAAAGCGTGGCAATCAACCAGGTAATGGCGGTGATGGGCATATATTTGGCAAGTCCACCCATCAGGCGCATATCCTGTACCTCTTTATGCGTGGCGTGGTGTAGCGAGAGAATGACGCTCCCGGCGCCCAGGAAGAGCAGCGCTTTGAAGAACGCGTGAGTGAAGAGGTGGAACATGCCAGGTCCGTTGTTATATACAGGACCGGCTACGCCCAGGCCAGCGAACATGTAGCCAAGCTGGCTGATCGTGGAGAAGGCCAGCACCCGTTTGAAGTCGGTCTGTACAAGGGCGATGGTTGCCGCGAAGATAGCGGTGAAAGCGCCAATCCAGGCTACCACCTGGAATGCTGCCGTAACTGGCTGAACTCGAATGTGCCCGTATTAACGAACAGGATCATGATTCCGATGATAAAACCCACGTCACCGATGCGGTTCACGATAAAGGCCTCAATGGCTGCGCTGGCGGGTTGAAGGCGATCTTCTGCCGGTTTGGCCTGCTTGTTGATCCAGAAACCAATCAGCAGGTATGAGCTCAGGCCTACCAGTTCCCATCCAACGAACATGACCAGGAAATTCTGCGCGAAAACGATGTCAAGCATCGAGAAAGTAAAGAGCGTGAGATAGGCGAAGAAACGTGCATATCCGGCCGAATTCTCCATGTATCCCTGCGAATAGAACTGGACAAGCAATGAGATGGTTGTCACTACCACCATCATTACGATGGCGAGTCTATCCAGTTGGAATGAGATCACATAATTGAGGGGTCCCTGCATGAACCATTCATAGGAAAACACGGTAATACTGCCTGGCTGCAATGGCGGCGCAATCGCGATGACGCCGGCCGTATTTAACAGCAGCAGCCACGAGTAGAGACATGCAAAGGCTGTAATGGCGATGCCGACGTAGCCGCTTACCAGCGCCCCCATCGTGAGATGCGCCACCTTGGGGTCCTCATCGTCGTCGAGGCCATGCTCACCATGCTCATCACCCTCTGATCCCTTTGCTTCAACTTCATGGGCTTCAGCGTGAGCGTCACCGCTATGTGTTTCTGCAGCGGAAACGGGGGGACGACTGAGCATGTCCCAGACGCGCGTCCCGAAAATAATAACTGCAAAGGAGAAAAGCGGTGCAAATAAGATCAGCCAGGACAATTGATAAAATATCATTTTGATCACCACTTCATGATATCAATTTCGCCAACATCTACTGTGCTACGTCTGCGATAGATGGCAATGATCATTGCTAATGCCACCGCTGCCTCAGCTGCAGCTACTGTGATGATGAAGATGGCGAAAATTTGACCGGTCAAATAGGTTGCATACGGTAGAGCCCTGTTAAAAAACGAAAAGGCCACCATCGTAATATTCACGGCGTTCAGCATAATCTCAATGCCCATCAATACCGCGACGGCATTGCGTTTTGCGAGCGCGCCATAGAGCCCGATGCAGAACAGGATCGCACCTAGTACCAGGTAATGATTTAAAGTGAGCCCCATAGAATTAGTCCTCCCTACCGATGACAATCGCGCCTACAATCGCTACCAGCAACACCACGGTCGCAATTTCAAACGGCAACACGTAGCTATAAGTAGTGGGACTGTAGAGCAACTGGCCAATGCGCACAACATTGTTGATACCTGGCGGTAACTGGCTTGAACCATTACCTACGTCTGCAACTGCATGGGGACTGACCCCCGCGGCATACACAATAACAGCTCCTACTAACGCGCTGACGATGACTGCTAGCCACCACTGCCTGTTATTCGGATTGCTGTTCAGCTGGATATTGCTTGTTCGTGTCAGCATGAGAGCAAACAGTATGAGGATAGTCACTGCACCTGCATAGATAAGAATTTGCACGATGGCGATAAATTCAGCGTTGAGCAAGAGATAAATACCGGCAGCCATGGCAAAGACTAGCACCAGGGCTAAAGCGCTGTGCACGATATTGCGTTGAGTGACCACCAGCAACGCAGATCCCACCAGTATAACGGCAATTATCCAGAATATGACGGTAACCAAATCCATAAAAATATGCCTCCGGACGTTATTCGGATAGTTCTTTCTTCTTATTGTATTGTATCATGCGTAGTGCTAAATACGGGGTCATCAGGAGCGGTAGCACCGCTCTAATTTTAACAAAACATATAGCTGGTGACAAGGTCACCCATTGCTGCATCAACTACGCACAACTCTGTTGTCTATGCTATAATTTGTCTATCATTATCTCTGATTTCCCATATAATAATAAAAGGCTATTTGACCAATGAGTATGACGCAAGTGACTACGGATACCAGTCCCTCTGGTGATCCGCATTGCCCTAATTGCCATACAGTCTTGCCTCCAAAGGCAATATTTTGCGCTACTTGTGGAGAGCGTGTTGTGAAGAAAAATGTAGTCTCCCTTTTGCAGGACAATGTAGACATAACTACCCGTTATCGTATCTCTTCTCTTGTTCGCCGCCGTCCATATGTCAGCCTTTTTTTCGCGATCGATAACCAGCAATTACGTCCCGTGGGCATCCGTGATATCGATATTAGTGGCCTGGGCAAAGAGGGACGAGCAAATGCCTGTGACACCGTACAGCAAGAATATGATCTGCTTCGTCGCGAAAGTATCCCTTCTCTCATGCCGGTGATCGAAGTGCGACACTTTGAGGGGCATCTCTATGTCGTTTCCGCGTGGCCATCTCGTTCCAATAAAAGCGAGATGACCAATACCCACCTCCAGACACTACAAGATGTCCTGCAAAGCGGCATTGGCTTGCCTAAAATGCAAGTCTCATTGTACTGGGTTGAGCAACTCTGCTCTGCGCTGGTCAATTTACACCAGCAACACATTGTCCTTGGCGATCTTGACCCACAAGCTCTGATACTCGACGGTAACAATTATAACGGTGATCTGCTCTTGATGGTCTCCTGGCTGCCTTCTCTCGTACGAAACATGCTCCCGCGTACCTCTGTAGTCAACAACGCGACAAATTTCAGTGCGCCTGAGGTGCTTCTTGGGAAACCAGAGCCACGCTCCGATATCTATAGTCTTGGGGCTGTGCTCTACCTTTTGCTTACCGGTGTACCTCCGGAAGAGCTTACAGCGCGTATACATCGCAGTTTACGTTCACCAAGTGAAGTCAATCCAAGGATCAATGGCCGCCTTGACGAATTTGTGATGAAGGCATTAGCGATTGAAACTACAGAACGTTTCCAGGATGCAAGTGAAATGTCTGAAGCGCTTGCACGATTGCGCGCAGGTGGCAAACGTACTTTTTCTAAAGTATCTACAGCATTACAGCCCACTGGGGATGGCAAAAGGGAGAAGGAGAACTTTCGGGCGGATCAGGCTCGAGCTAGAGAGCGCAAGATTGATGAGATAGCCAATTCAGAGACAGTCCTGGTCGCACCACTTTCTGAAACGGATCTCACACTCTGGGAAGCGGCGAAGAGACCCACGAACCAGACGCCTGCTGTGGAGCAGCTGTCTTCAGATGGTATGCGTGCAGAGATAGAGCAAGTTGATACAGTTGATGTACCGCAACGGGACGACCAGAGGGACGATCAGGTAGCAACCTCACAGGCTGTAGCGGTATCTACTGTCTCCGATACCGCAAATACGTCCCCGGCAGGTCAAACTGCAGGAGGAGGCGCTCCTAAATTCTTGCGACAATTGCAACGTTTTGTGCTGGGAGAGCAGAAGCATAGTACAACTGCAGCCGCTATTATTGAAACGCCATTGCGTGTGCAACCTGATCAGGCTTACGCTATCCGTATTCAGCTGATGGGGAGAAACGCACCGGCGGCAGGAAATCCGCAGGGGACATTCTCATGGCCTGAAAATAAGAAGAGTGTGTCTGCAGGGTTAAGCGGCCTTGTCGAAGGGGAACTCGTCTTTATCGAAATACGGTCGGCGCTCTATCAAAGCTTTGCCTATATTGTGCAGCGGGCCGCTGTACATATACCGGCGCAGGGCTTTGCAGCTGAAGTAACGATACCTATGCAGCCACTTTCAAGTGGACCCAGTGGAAGACGTGATCGCCTGCACATTTTCTTCATGGATGAGAAGCGCCGCCCGCTCTACGAAAAGCCATTTATTGTCGAGCTGTTCATTTCTAACCTGGTGCAACCTGGTCGCGAGGGGCACAATGTATTAACCATCCCAATTTGAGTTTCTACCTTCGCAGATTTAGCTGCACTGGCCGGACGGTTGTGCCGAATTGGATGTTACCTGATTGGGGCTGGTCGTCATTACCTCTCCAGCACCGGGATAGGTATGGTCGGCTGGAAGCTTTCCCGACCACGTGAATTTATATGTTTTCGTGGTCTGACCGGCAGCAAAGGTGAGGCTATCCGAGCCATTGGAGCTACCGTTGTTCGTCGTGTAATCAAACTGGACGGTGCCACCCGGGCTGTTGGAGGGGACAACGAACGTAGCAGTGTAGGTGACGGTCATAGACGTGCCGCAAGTTTGTCCGGCGATAGAGGTAGGCTTGACGGTCATTGTCACGCTCTTGACGCTGAAAGGGGTTTGCGTAGGAGTGGGCGTGCTAGCCGAGGCGGTAGCCGTCGCATTAGCCTGCGCGACCGCTGTTCCGGTCGCATTGGCATTGGCCTGGTTGGCATTAGCAGTGGCCGTAGCATTGGCCTGGGCAGTGGACGTCGCGTTGCCAGTCGTGTTTGTCGCCTGGGCATTGGTGGTAGCCGTAGTATTGGCCTGAGCTGTTCCCGTAGCATTGTTTTGGGCTGTGACAGTATTATTGTTGGCCTGAGACGTGGCGGTCGCATTCGCAGAATTGGTCCTGTTTGCACTTGAGAATTGGTATAAGGCGAACGCCGCGCTACCCAAAATGAGCAGTAATACCAGCGCAACAATCAAGATTATGAGGCCGGTATTACGCTTACGCTGGTTATAATAGTTGTTATCGTCCTGTTGAGGAAAATTGGGGCCATTGTTGTAAGCAGGATCAGAGTAGTAAGGTTGTAGGACAGGCGTCGGGCTGCCACCACCAGGGATGATTGTGGGATTATTACTTATGGCTGTTCTCGTGCCATCGGGTAGTACTGTCTGATTGTTGCTGATGGCTGTTCTGTCGCTTCCGGCATACGTTGCCGCGCCGCCGGATGTAGCCATTTGATCATTGCCCATGAAAGCGGGGGGGTAATGCAATGTGCCTGGCGCGATGGCAATGGTGAGCAGTAATGGGATGGTCGCGCCTCCGGAGCCAAAGGTACTGTCCTGTCCACTGACTCGGATAACCTGGCCATTCTGTATGCCTGGTGGAACATCAACTCTGACGTGGCGCCCTCCGGCCAGCGTCAGGGTTCTGCTGGTACCATACAAAGCCTCTGCAGAGCTTATCGCCAGGGTTGCGTGAATAGCATCAGTGAGCGGTTTGTCTTGCGGATTGAGAATGGTAGGACCATCCATGAGCAGGGCTTCCTGCAGAGCTTTGCCAAAAGTTGAGACAGAGGGAAAACGGTTCTCGGGCCTCTTTGCTAATGCGCGCAGCAGAATAGTATCGACATCATGGTTAAGTACTGGATTTAAGGTGCCTGGTGGCTGAGGTGCGACGCTTAAGTGTTTGTACATCATCTGTCCAGGCCCACCCTGAAAAGGAGGGCGCCCGGTAAGAAGCTGGTAGATCATGATGCCAAGAGCATACTGATCGGAGGCAGGAACGGGATTACCCTCCCACTGTTCAGGCGCCATATAGATGGGTGTCCCGCGAATAGCCTGGCTTGCGCCCGAAGTGCCGGCCGTCAATTTGGCAATACCGAAATCGGCGAGCAACAGATCGGGCAGGCGCTCATTACGATTACTGCGAATAAGGAAATTTTGAGGTTTGACATCCTGGTGAATGAGGCCGTTGTCGTGTGCATGCTGGAGGGCGTCTGCTGCCTGGCGGAGAAAATGCGCGACATCCGTTGGTGAGAGCAGATTGTCCTCCCCTCTTTGCTGTAGCCAGGTAGCAAGTGAACCCTCGGCACAATAGGGCATAACCATGTACGTAAGGGGAGTGCCGTTAACGACCTCTTCACCAAAGTCATAGAGAGGTAGGATATTCGGATGATTGAGCCTGGCAATGGCTCTAGCTTCACGTTCAAAGAGACGGGCAGCGTCTGATGTAGAGTTGGGATCGGAATATACGTAGGACTCGCTGCGAATGACCTTGATAGCTACCTGTCGATTGATGCGTGTATCTTCTACGAGATAGACCTCTCCCATGCTTCCACTTCCCAGTT
>VBHS01000248.1 GCA_005881295.1 Chloroflexota bacterium | reverse complement strand
AAATGCCGGTTCAGCGATGGGTCAAGGTGTTCTACTACTGACCCGCGTCTGAGCATGCGTACCTGCTCGCGTTGTAGACCTGTTTCTTCGCGAATTTCAGTATATGCCTGCTCATCGGGAGTGACGCCAGGCTCTACAAAGCCACTGATACCTGCCCAATGGCCCTGATAGCTGCCAACTCGCTGGCTCCGTCGCACGATCAAAATACGAGGCTCACCGGCATCCGTGCGCTTGAGAAAACTTGTGACCACGTGTGTGGGGCGTAAAGGTTGCTGAATAGTATCGCTGTGTTGTGTGTTCATTGCTGGACCTCTTTCTGTTTTCCAGTCTTTCTCTATTTTTTAAGATGAGGTGACAACATCTCTCAATTTCTGTATACTTTGACCACCTTATCTTTGATATTGTACTGCATCCTGAACTATCAACAACCTTGAAGAGAACATATATTTTATATGGATGTACAAGAGACACCAGCTCTCATACCAGCGCAAGATGAAGCGCAGGCACATTCGACTCCTGCAGCGACTGGGGAGACAAACCCAACGCCGCGTGGGCGGTGGTATGGTGTATTGCTTCCCTGGTGGCAGGCTGCCATGGCTGTGATGCCCATCTTCCTCATCACCCGTTTCATCTTTCTCTTACTGACGTATTTTGGCTCCGTCCTCTTCACGGTCAACAACTACTCGTATGCTGTGGTGCCACTGAACGCAGTTCTACGGAGCTGGTATCACTGGGATGTCATCAACTTTGAGAAAATCGCTATTCATGACTATAGCACCGCGGACCCAACGAAGGCTGCCTTTTTCCCGTTGTACCCATGGTTGGAGCGCGTGGTCGCAGCACTATTACATATTCATACCGATGTTTTTCTCTCCGGCATGCTGATTTCTAACCTCGCTTTTTTGGGTACGCTCATCGTGCTCTACCATTTTGTAGAGGTGGAGTTTGACCGCAACATAGCATGGCGCGCAGCCTTCTATCTTGCCATCTTTCCCACGGCGCTTTTCTTCTTTGCCGCCTATAACGAATCGTTGTTCCTCTTCTTTATGCTGCTCTCTTTTTATGCCATGCGTCACCGTTCGTGGTGGTTAGCAGGACTCTTCGGCGGACTTGCTACCCTGACGCGCTCCCTGGGATTAGCTTTGTTCGTTATTTTCCTCTATGAATTTATTCGCCAGGCGTTCCCTTTGATCAGGGTGGCCTGGCGCGAACGGCGCCACCTGCAGGCGCTGAAACTACTCTCCGGCCTTCCTGCCGCGCTGCTTATCCCGCTAGCCCTGGGGATCTACGCCTTCTACCTCGATGAGCGGCTGCATGATCCACTGGCATTTTCACACGCCCAGTTACAATGGCACCTGGGTCCCACCGCTCCCTGGTACGCGCCGGTCATTGCCATGAAAGCAATACTGCACTTCTCACCATTCACATTTTCAACTACCCACAACGTGATCGATCTGACTACTCTCCTGCTCTTCGTTATCCTGCTGGCGCTCTGTTTCGTTGGACCTGAACGGTTCGCCGTGAGTCAGTGGAGTATGCCGCTCTTTGGCATACTGGCGCTTTCCCTGCTTTTGATCTTCCCAGGCACAGCCTATAACCCTTTACCCTCGATGGAACGCTATGCCCTGGAAATATTTCCGGGATTTATGATGCTGGCCCGCTTAGGACGGCATTCCTGGTTTCACCAGGGCTACTATCTGCTTTCTCTGCCACTGCTGGCCTTCCTGACCTTGCAATTTCTCACCGGTCACTGGACAGTCTAAAGACCGTGTTGACGAATGACAGTGCTCGTGGAAATGTATTGTGCCTTGTGCTCGCCCTGTTCTGGCTTTTGAGCTTGGCCGCTTGCTTGACAACTTGACAGTAATGGCGACAAAAAGTATAGTAAGCTTGGCGAATAGTACGCTTTTGCGCGCCTACGGGTAAGGACAGGTCACTGTGGTGGCATGCCTGTCCCTATCTTATTTGCGAGCCTGGTATACATTCATTTCTTTTCATTTCTTTTATTGCAATCTACTAAACATATCTGGCGCTGCTTATTTAACTCAGCAGCGCTTCTGAGGAAGGGAGCAAGAGAGCATACTTGCATCACCTCTTCAGAGCTTCGTCTATGGGTGAGCTGGCCGTTGAAGGATCACTTCGATTGAACAGGCACCCTTTACAGTTGGAGGTAAGGCCGACGTGTCGCCAACAATAATCGTCTTAGCCCTGACAGCAATAGTGGCAATCCTGGCAGCCGGAGCCGGCATGGCTCTTCGAGCCGGGTACCAGTATGGGCGTGAACAAAATAAAGCACATTACGAAGAACTTTTACTGGCTGAAAAGGAAACCAACGAGCGCAAACTGCTCGAAGTCCAGAACCAGCAACGTGATGCTCTTCGTGAAGCACGAGATGAAACCGCGCGGTTTCGTGCTACTATCGAACGTGAAAACGCGGAGCGGCGTGCCGAGTTACAACGCCAGGAACGGCGCAACCAGCAGAAAGATGAAGCGCTCGAGCGCAAAATCGATGCGCTCGAACAACGTGAGCGGAAGCTCACAGCGATGGAACGCCGTCTTGAGCAGGCGCAAGAGGAGGTAGAGAACCTCAGGCTCATGCAGGTTAGTGAGATAGAGCGCATTGCGCAGTTATCAGTCGAACAGGCTAAAGAACTGCTGCTCACACGCATCGAAGATCAAGTGCGTGCGGAAGCCGCGCAGCGTGTGCGCTTGATCGAGGAGCAGGCACGCGAAGAGGCCGATTCCCGTGCGCGCGAGATCATTACCCTCGCCATTCAACGCTGCGCATCCGACCAGGTGGCAGAAGCTGTCGTCTCAGTTGTACCCCTGCCCAACGATGAAATGAAAGGGCGCATCATCGGACGCGAGGGTCGCAACATTCGCGCGCTGGAAGCGACCACCGGGGTAGACCTCATCATCGATGACACGCCAGAAGCGGTGATTCTCTCCGGCTTCGATCCTGTACGTCGAGAAGTGGCCCGTCTCGCTTTGACGAAGCTCATTCTCGATGGACGTATCCATCCCGCTCGCATCGAAGAGGTTGTCGCCAAGGCGCGGCAGGAAGTCGATGCGGTTGTGCGCGAAGCTGGTGAGCAAGCTGCTATGGAAGCCAACGTGCATGGTTTACAGCCGGAGCTGCTCAAAATTATTGGACGGCTGCATTTCCGCACAAGTTACGGACAGAATGTCCTCGCGCACTCAGTGGAAGTCTCGATACTGGCGGCAACTATCGCACACGAGCTAGGAGCGGATGTCAACGTATGTAAGACGGCCGCGCTGCTGCATGATATGGGTAAAGCTATTGACCAGGAGGTCGAAGGGCCACATGCCATCATTGGTGGAGAAATAGCGCGCCGTTTTGGCAAATCACCGAAAATCATTCATGCCATGGTAGCACATCACGCGACCGAGTCTGAACCACAATCGCTGGAAGCGGCCATCGTACAGGCGGCTGACGCGATTTCAGCGGCTCGCCCCGGCGCCCGGCGTGAAACCATCGACCTGTATATCAAGCGCCTGGAGGCGCTTGAGGGTATCGCGAACTCGTTTACCGGCGTAGAAAAATCGTTCGCCATCCAGGCCGGCCGCGAGGTTCGTATCATCGTTAAACCTGAAGAAATCGACGAGTTTTCGGCGAATCGCCTGGCTAGCGATATCGCCCACAAAATCGAAGAAAGCCTTGACTATCCCGGGCAAATCAAGGTCTGTGTGGTTCGCGAGACTCGCTCTGTAGATTACGCCAGGTAGCCATACCTGTTTGTTTAGAAAGTGGACGTGTCCTTTATTATGCCCAATTATGTCGATCTACATACCCATTCAACGGCTTCGGATGGTATCTATACACCGGCAGAACTGCTGCATCGCGCAAAAGATGCCGGGCTGCGCGTGTTAGCATTGACCGATCATGATAGTACCGACGGGCTTCAAGAAGCTGCGCAGGTAGCTGGCAAGCTGGATATCGATCTCATTCCTGGTATCGAAATCAATACCGACGTGGCAGGCGGCGAAGTGCATGTCCTGGGGTATTTTCTCGAATACGAGCGCCTGGCATTCCAGGGCGTACTCAAAGTGCTGCGCGATGCTCGCGTGCGACGGGGACAGCGCATGGTCGAACTGCTCAATGAACAGGGCGTCGCGATCTCCTGGGAGAGGGTGCGCGAAATAGCTCAGGGTTCTGTCGGCAGACCACATATTGCCCAGGCACTAATGGAGGCTGGTTACGTCCAGAGCATTGGCGAAGCCTTCGACAAATATATCGGCAAAGGCTGTTCTGCCTATGTGCCTCGTTACAAGCTTACGCCAGTGGACGCAGTGCGTTTCATCGCCAGCGCCAACGGTTTGCCTGTCATCGCCCATCCCCTCGAACTTCCTGGCCTTGAAGAGCTCCGTAAATGGCTGCCCGGACTGTGTGAAGCTGGTATGCTTGGCCTGGAGACCTACTATGGCGCCTACACAGACGAGGAGGTGCAGACTTTACGCGCGCTTGCCGATGAGTATCATCTCATTCCAACCGGCGGCAGCGACTTTCATGGCCCCGGCATTCATCCTACCCCACTAGGTGGTAGGCACGTTCCTTACGAGACTGTCGATCGACTCAAGGCCGAGGCTATGAAGCGACACGGCAAAACACCGCCCTCGTTTGAACTACCCCCTCCCGTTGAAGAAAAATGACACTGCAAGTAGAAAGGGCTGTTAGTGGTTCTATCACAAACAGCCCTTCCTGCACAAAAACCTGTTATCTCAACGCTTCTCTTCTTCCCGCTTCGCGCCAGCGGCTCATTGTCCCATTCGCTTCCGCTACCGGGCGCCTGCGCAACTTTTCAGCCTCGATATGTTCATTGGCCAATAACCCGCCAACAAGCGCTGCTACCTGGTCGATGCCAGGGGCCATCTCACTTTCCCCTGCAAGGTCGCTATCCAGGGCAACCGCAGAGGCTGCCTCACCATCGCGAGTGTCCCATTCCTCAGCCACAAAGTCTGTCGATAAGTCGCCGGTGATAAAACGCGGTTGCTGCATCAACCAGCGCGCGAAGGGCAGCGTCGTACGCACGCCAACAACCTGGTACTCAGCCAGGGCACGCCTCATACGAGCAATAGCCTGGGAGCGGTCTCTGCCCCACACAATCAGCTTCGATAGGAGTGGATCGTAAAACAGTGGTACTTGCTGACCAGGGTACAGACTGCTATCGACTCGCACTCCAGGGCCTGACGGCTCTTGCAATGCCTGGACTGACCCTGTTGCCGGTAAAAAGCGATTCTCCGGGTCTTCCGCCGAGATGCGGCACTCTATTGCCGCGCCGCGAAACCTCACGTCTTGTTGCGTAAACGAGAGCGGAAGGCCAGCGGCGACACGGAACTGCTCCTGTACAAGGTCAATGCCTGTGCACCACTCCGTCACAGGATGCTCAACCTGAATACGGGCATTGACTTCGAGGAAATAGAAGTTCCGCTCCGGCCCCAACAAAAATTCCACCGTCCCGGCATTCACATATTGAATGGCACGTACCAGCCGTACTGCCGAGGAGGTAATCCGCTCCCGCAGTTCATCATCCAATAGAGGGGAAGGAGCTTCCTCGATCAACTTCTGGTGGCGGCGCTGTATACTGCACTCACGTTCACCCAGGTGCACGACATTGCCATATGTGTCAGCAATAAACTGTACTTCGATATGGTGGGCGGGAGAGACTGCTTTCTCCATATACACACGACCATCGCCAAAAGCGCTCCTGGCCTCGCTGCGGGCGGTACGCAGCGAAGAGAGCAGGTCCCTGGGATCGCGTACAAAGCGAATACCTTTCCCACCTCCCCCGGCGGCAGCCTTAAGGAGAATGGGATACCCTAACTGTTC
>VBHS01000247.1 GCA_005881295.1 Chloroflexota bacterium | reverse complement strand
AAGAAATTGTCAAAGTGGCTAAAGAGCTACAGGTTACCTTCATTGTGGTAGGCAGCCACGGCAATGCGTTGCGGCAGAAAATACGGAGGTTCTTTGCCGGCAGTACTTCGCGGCGTGTCCTCCAACTTGCCCCTTGCCCAGTGATGATCACCTCTACACCGGACACACCACGCCCCGCTGACCTGGTAACCTGGTATGTAGATGCGATTACAGTTTACCTGCAACAGAACACCGACGTGCTCACGGTTTTCACTCCTCAGGAGGTCGCGAAAAAGTTTATACCTCCCAATAAGAAAAGGCCTGGACGCAAGGAAATCGCGGCCGCGACGCTTGCCCTGGAACAATTGACCGGGTCTGGTATGCTGTGCCGCCACGATGTCAGCGGTGAACTGAAATATGTGAATGATTAGAGCACATCAAAATACTTTACTTTTTACTTCCGGTGTGGTATCTTAAATATAGTCAATATGGATGGCATGAACGCGAGATATGTCCCTTCCCATGAGTAAGCAGAGAGGAAGCACCGGCGGCTGAAAGTGCTCCAACTCGCAAGAAACGGATACCCCTTGCCAGCCTGCACAGAGTCAGTAATGTGTACGGCTCAACCCCGTTACAGGTTGTTAAAGCGCGCTAGTTTGGGTTCAATGAATTGGCCCTTACAGTTAAGTGAGCGCGGAAGCTGGGTGGAACCACGAAGAGTGTTATTACCTTTTCGTCCCTTTAGGGGATGGAAAGGTTTTTTTATTGTCTTGTCTTATGTTATGGAGGATTATCGTCTATGTCAGTGGAAGTAGAACTCGAGGAATCGGTCGGTTATACGCCGATTCAGCGCATGCGGCACTCTGCCGCGCATGTGATGGCGGAGGCGGTCCAGGAGATCTTTCCTGATGCACGTTTTGGGATAGGTCCAGCCATCGAAGATGGTTTTTACTATGATTTTGAACTGCCGCGCGCGCTCACTCCCGATGACCTGCCCGATATCGAGAAGCGCATGGCGCGTATTGTGGCCGGGAAATATCCCTTTGTGCGCGACCGCTGGCCGCGTGAGAAGGCGCTAGAGTACTTTCGTGATAAGGGTCAGGTCTACAAGGTTGAGCTGATCGAAAACCTGCCCGACGCGGAGGTAGGTATCTTCCAGCAGCACAATTTTCTTGACCTCTGCCGCGGCCCGCACGTGGCCAATACAGGTGAGATAGGCCCGTTCAAGCTGATGCGCGTAGCGGGTGCCTACTGGCGCGGAGACGAAAATCGACCCATGCTGCAGCGACTGTACGGCACGGCGTGGTTCACGAAAGAGGAGCTCGAACAGTACCTGTGGCGCCTGGAAGAGGCGCAGAAACGCGATCACCGCAAACTGGGACGCGAGCTCAAGCTCTTCGTCCTGAGCGAAGACTTGCCTGCTGGCGTGCCCATGTTTCTGCCGCGTGGTGAGACGCTGCGCCACCAGATGGAGAGCTATGTTCGTGAGACGCAGGAACGCTACGGCTACCAGCATGTGTGGACGGCCCACCTGGGCAAAGTGCGGCTCTATAAAACGTCGAAGCACTGGTTCACGTACCGCGAGAATATGTTCCCGGTGATGCAGGGCGAGCAGGAAACATCAGAAGACGATGCTTATGTACTGAAGCCAATGAACTGCCCGCACCATATCACGCTGTACAAGTCTCAGATGCATAGCTATCGCGAGTTGCCCGTGCGTTACGCCGAGTTCGCCACGCTCTATCGCTATGAGAAAGCCGGTACATTGACGGGATTGGCACGCGTGCGCAGTTTGACGCAGGATGACGCGCACGTCTTCTTGCGCCCGGACCAGATTCAGGAAGAGTTTGATCGAGCATTTAACCTGACGCTCGAGGTCTTCAACACCTATGGACTCGAGGACTACTGGATCGCTCTTTCGCTGCGCGACCCCCAGAAGAAAGAAGATTACGTCGGCAGCGATGAAGTCTGGGAAAAGGCCGAGAACGCCCTGCGCGCGGCTGTAGACGCCAAGGGCG
Organism: Chloroflexota bacterium; assembly: GCA_005881295.1. Taxonomy (GTDB): domain Bacteria; phylum Chloroflexota; class Ktedonobacteria; order Ktedonobacterales; family Ktedonobacteraceae; genus UBA11361. The sequence goes on along the minus strand of VBHS01000247.1, from coordinate 3,724 downwards.
TTGAGTACAAGGCGGTCATCGGCGAGGCGGCATTCTATGGTCCAAAAGTAGACTTCATGGTGCGGGATGCCCTCGGCCGCGAGTGGCAATGCTCAACAATCCAGCTTGACTTCGTCCAGCCGGAGAACTTCGGCCTTGAATACATTGCTGAGGATGGGCAGGCCCACCGCCCGATCATCATTCACCGCGCTGTAACCGGTTCAACGGAACGCTTCATGGCGCTGATTATCGAGCATTTCGCCGGAGCCTTCCCGGTCTGGCTCTCGCCCGTGCAGGCCATGGTCATACCGATTGCCGATCGCCACATTGAGTATGCTTACACGGTGATGGAGACGCTCAAGGCCGCCGGGGTGCGCGTGGAAGTGGATACGCGCAGCGAGCGCATGAACGCGAAGGTGCGCGACGCCCAGATGCAGAAGATACCCTACATGCTGGTCGTTGGCGATAGAGAGGCCGCTGAGAACGCGGTGGCTGTACGCCTGCGCACCAACGAAAATCTCGGCGCAACGCCGCTGGATAGCTTTGTAGAACGTATTACAGACATCATCAAAACGAAAAGTAGAGATTTGTAGTAATATTGTTACAACAAAATATGGCGCGAACGCGAGACATGTCCCTTCCAAGGGAAGAACAGAGAGGAAGCACCAGCGGCTGAAAGTGCTCCTACTCGTAAGAAAAGGAGCGTTACCATGCCGCTAGAATCACAACATCAAGAATCCAATAACCATCGTAGATGGGGACGCGATCTCGGCCTTTTCACGTTTTCAGCCGAGGTTGGATCCGGGCTGCCGCTCTGGCAGCCCAAAGGGGCCATACTGCGTGATACCCTCGAACGCTTTCTGCGTCAGGAACAGCTCGAGCGCGGCTACCTGCCGGTCGTAACGCCCCATATTGGCAGGATCGACCTGTACAAGACGAGCGGGCACTGGTACAAATATCGCGAGAGCATGTTCCCGCCGATGGTCGAAGCCCACTCGAATGCGAACGAGCGTGATCGCTGGACGTATTCTGATGATAGCTGCTCTGCACCCTCCTTTGGAGAACGGGCTATCAGTGCAGAAGATGATGGACCGCGTGGTGAGGTGTATATCCTTAAACCAATGAACTGCCCGCACCATATCTACATATATAAAAGCGAGCTGCATTCGTATCGCGATCTGCCCCTGCGACTAGCCGAGTTTGGTACGGTCTACCGTTACGAACAGAGCGGCGAACTCAACGGCCTTTTGCGCACGCGCGACTTCACGGTCGACGATTCGCACATCTTCCTCACGCCCGAGCAGGTTGAAGGAGAATTTGTCAACGTAGTCAAACTGGCCCTTTTCGTTTTTCATACGCTGCAGCTTGGCGACTTTTCAGTCCGCGTTGGATTGCGCGATCCCGCTAGCTCCAAATATATTGGCAGTGACGAAGCGTGGCAGCAGGCACAAACGGTGATTATGAGGGCCGTCGAGAAGCTCGGCATACCTTATCGGATAGAGAAAGGAGAGGCGGGTTTCTACGGGCCGAAACTTGACTTCCTGTTCCCAGATGCCCTTGGACGTCAATGGCAGCTTGGCACGGCCCAGGTTGACTACAACCTGCCCGCTCGTTTTGATCTGACATACGTTGGCGAGGATGGCCAACTCCACAGGCCGGTGATGATTCACCGTGCCAACTTTGGCTCGATGGAGCGCATGATAGCCATTTTGCTTGAACGCCACTCCGGCGCTCTACCGGCGTGGCTGGCGCCTGTGCAGGTAAAGCTTATCCCCATCTCTGACCGGCACATGGTTTACGCGCAGGAGGTCGCAGCAAAGATCAGGGCTGCCGGTGTGCGCGTGGAGGTGGATACGCGCGGCGAGCGCATGAACGCGAAGGTGCGCGATGCCCAACTGCAGAAAATTCCCTATATTCTCGTAGTGGGTGACAAAGAGGCGGCTGAACATGCTGTGTCTGTCCGCTTGCGCACGAATGAGAACCTTGGGGCCATGCCGTTATCGAGTTTCGTGGATCGTATCACGATGGTCATCAATGAGAAAAAAAGAGATTTGTAATTGTGAAAGACATGTACGGGTGGGGTTTGCCCGCCCGTACATGTATGTGGTTTCCTAATCGAGGTATTTATAAGCGGGCAGGGTCAAAAACTCGACAAACTGTTCGCTTGTAATGATCTCGTCGAGCAGCCGGGCGGCTTTGTCAAATGGACGCGAGGCGTACTGTTGCTCGCCAATCGCTTTCTTGATTTTTTCTAACTCCTCAGCCTCTAGCTGGCGGAACAGCTCGACCGTCACTTTTCTACCATCCGCAAGAATCCCTTTAGGATGACGAATCCATTGCCAGATTTGTGAGCGAGAAATCTCGACGGTGGCGGCATCCTCCATCAGGTTATTGATGGGTACGCAGCCTGAACCCCTGAACCACGACTCCATATACTGCAGGCTGACGCTGATATTCGTGCGCAAACCGGCTTCGGTAATCGTGCCCTCGGGAACGGCCAGCAGGTCTTCCGCCGTGACATGGACATCTTCGCGCTTCTTGTCTATCTGATTAGGGCCCTTCATCACCTTGTCGAATTCTTCCATGGCGACAGCTACGAGGCCTGGATGGGCTACCCACGTACCATCGTGTCCGTCTGTCGCCTCGCGCAGTTTATCGGCTTGCACACGAGCCATCGCATCTTCGTTGGCCTTTGGATCGTTCTTAATAGGAATCTGAGCGGCCATGCCCCCGATGGCATGGATATTGCGACGGTGACAGGTCTTGATGGCGAGCAGGGAGTATGAGCGCATGAAGTGCGTTGTCATAGTCACCTGTGCGAGATCGGGTAGGATGAAACCGGGGACATTGCGGAACTTTTTGATCGCGCTGAAGATATAGTCCCAGCGTCCGCAGTTCAGACCGGCTGAATGTTCCCGCAGTTCGTACAGTATCTCATCCATCTCAAATGCTGCCAGGATAGTCTCGATGAGCACTGTAGCTCTGATGGTGCCGCGTGGAATACCCAGTTCATCTTGAGCGAGTACAAAGACATCATTCCAGAGGCGAGCCTCCAGGTGATTCTCCAGTTTGGGCAGGTAGAAGTAGGGGCCAGTACCTCTCTCCAGCAGCGATTTAACGTTGTGGAAGAAGTACAGGCCAAAATCGAAGATCCCGCCGGAAATCGGTTGGCCGTCGATGAGCACATGCTTCTCCTGGAGGTGCCAGCCGCGCGGACGCACGAGTAGGGTTGCTGTTTTCTCCTGCAACGAGTATTGTTTGCCTTCGGGGCCAGTATAGCTAATGGTACGATTGATCGCGTCACGCACATTGATCTGCCCCTGGATGGTGCCTACCCACGTCGGTGAATGGGCATCCTCGAAGTCGGCCATGAATACCTTGGCGCCGGAGTTCAGCGCGTTGATGGTCATCTTGCGCTCGGCCGGGCCGGTAATTTCGACGCGCCGGTCCTGCAGATCATCAGGAATGGGGGCAACCGTCCAGTTGCCCTGGCGTATGTGCTCGGTTTCAGGGAGAAAGTCGGGCATCTGGCCGGCGTCAATTTCGGCCTGGCGCTGCACCCTGCGTTGCAAGAGTTCCTCGCGCCTGCCTGAAAACGTTCGCACTAATGTTGCGACGAAAGCCATTGCCTCTGGCGTCAATATCTCAGCAAATTCAGCAGTAATGGGACCTCGAATCTCGATGCCCTCTTGATAACTGGCCTGTGTGGTCATTGGCGCTCTGTTCCTTTCCATCTATGTCAACG
>VBHS01000246.1 GCA_005881295.1 Chloroflexota bacterium | reverse complement strand
TACTCTCGACCCGTTAAAGCAGCGGAGATTGCGCGGCAAATCGGCTGCAACGCAATTCAAATTTTTGCCGGCAACCCGACTGGCTGGCGACCACCAGCGGACAACCTGAGGGCAAGCACGGCATTCGCAACAGCGGCACGTGACCTCGAAATCAATCCAGTGGTCATACATGCACCTTATCTCATCAATCTCGCCTCATCAGACGAGCTCATCTGGGAGAAATCTATTGTGTTGCTGAGCTCGATGTTACAGCGCGGCGCGCAGCTGGGAGCAAAAAGCGTGGTCTTTCATACCGGCAGCCATCGTGGTACCGGTGTCGAAGCCGGGCTCGCGCGCATTGCTGAGGCACTTGCACGCATTTTACCCGAGACACCGCCGGAGGTGATGTTGTTGTTAGAAAACGATGTTGGCGGGGGCGGCTCGCTTGGCCATAGTTTCGAACAGCTCGGGACTGTGCTGCATCTTTTTCCGCAATACGCCACACGCCTTGGGATCTGCATCGATACCGCTCACCTGTGGGGGGCAGGACACGACATCTCCAGCGCGACGTCAACCTTGCAGGTGCTGCAGCTATGTGATGATGCCTTTGGGCTGGAGCGCCTCAAGGTTATCCACCTCAACGATACGAAGATGGCACTGGGAAGCCATCGTGATGCACATGCTCGTATAGGTGAAGGGATCATTCCAGAAGAGGGTCTTCATACCCTACTGCGCGATCCCCGCCTGCAACACGCGGCGGTTCTGCTGGAAACGCCGATCAAGACAGGTGCCGACGACAAAGAAGATTGGGAGCATGATGCCCAACAACTGCTGCTTGCAAAGAAGCTAATGGGATTGTAGGGGAGCAACGAATCATGTTATAGTCAAAGTTACCGTAACCGTCTGCGCCGCGCCGGAAGAAGGGGTAATTACTACCGTTGCTGTATATGATCCCTTGCTCATGCCTCCAACATCGACATTGAAAGAAATGGTAGAGGTGTGTTGGGAGTTATCGCTATCCTGCGTCAGTCCCAACGTCAACCAGGATTGTGAGGGGGAATCCGCCTTCCACGTCAATCCATCACCGCCACTATTGGTTAGATTTACCACCTGTGCCTGCGGATTGACACCGACGGAAGTTGTGTATGCCAGTGACTTTTTATCGAGCTGCATAACAGGTGGCGCTGTGTTGATGGTAACCGGGGCGGTTGCCGGGCTGCCGGCAACAACGCTGCTTGTAGCAGGTGGCGCTATGTTGATGGTAATCGGGACAGTTGCCGGGCTGCCGGCAACAACGCTGCCTGTAATAGGATCGATAGCCCTGACCGTCAGGCTGGTTGTGTACGATGTTCCACCCGGCACTCCCGACGCATTGACGATAATGTCGTCAGAGACACTTGCTCCTCCCAATAGCTGGCTGCCAGCGCCAGCCGAAAGCGAGACAAAGGAGGGCGCATGCGCACCGAGCGCCGCCGTCCAGTTCAATGGCTCACCTCCTACATTCGTAATGTTCACAGTCTGAGACGTCGATCCACTCGTGGCATTGATCGTCAGCCCATTGGGAGACGGACTTACCGCCAGAGAGGGTGCGGCAAATACCTTCAGTGACACGGCCACCGTTTGCGGGCTCCCGTTGATGGTAATTCCGTTGCTATCCACTGCTGCTATGGAGATGTCGTCTTTATATGGTCCCGCGCCCAGCGACGCCGTTGTCGCCGTTACGGTGAATGTCGCACTGCCCCCGGCAATAACCGCCGAAGTTGGCGTTACTGTAAGCCAGCGCTGTGTCACCGTCGGGGTAATGGAGATATCGCCTTTACAGGCCCCTGTGATACCAATGGTAAAGCTCTGACTGGCGGGAGCAGGATTCGCGCCCACTTCACTGGTGAAGTTCTCCTGCGGCGCGGAAGCAGCCAGCAGCGTACATGGAGGCTGTATGTTCAGTGTTACGGTAATGATCTGTGGCGTACCCACAGACTGGTTGGTAACGCTATCGGTCGCCGTAATGGTTACCTGGCCAGTATAGGTATTTGGACTCAGGCCCGCGAGCACAATACCTATCTTTGTCGCCGCGGCCGCCTTGATACTAGTGCTTCCCGAGGAAGGCGTTGCGGTCAGCCAGCTAGCATTGCCCGTGGATGCCTTCCAGTTCAACGTGTGGAGACAGGTACCGCTCGCGCTAATCGTCGCCGTCTGAGCTGGAGGCTCCGGCTGACCTAGCACTCCTGCAAAATTGAGGACACTGGGAGCGCCTGTAATCGTGCAGGGAACCAGTACGTTGAAAGTGACGGGGATGATCTGCGGGCTGCCAGGGACGGGATGCCCTGAACTGTCCGTTCCGGTGATAGTCACCATGCCAGTATAGGTATTGGGTGTCAAGCCATCGAGTAGTGAAACCGTCAGGTTCACCATCGTAGACTGGTGTGAGGCAAGATTGCCTCCAGCGGGATCAACAGAGAGCCACGCGCCACCAAAATTAGTGGCAGCGCTCACCTTCCAGTTCAGAGTACCCCCACCTGCATTGGTGACAGTAATGCTCTGTCTCGCGGGACCTGGTTGACCAGGAATGCCGCTCAATGTCAGTGAGGCAGGGGTAGTAGCCATTAGCGGTGTAGCAGATTGACCTACCGTCAAGGTTACGGGCATAGTCTGCGTACCGGCTGGATAGCTGAAAATGATGGAGCCGCTATAGGTACCAGGTTTTAACCCGGCTTCATTGATGCTTACCACCAGCCTGGAAGGGGTAGTACCACTCGTGCTGCTAATATGTAACCAGTGGCCGCCATTATTTGTGGTCGTAGTGGCATTCCACCGTAGCGGTCCGCCACAACCCCGGGTGAAATCCAGGTTGACGTTTTTGGCAGCAGGAGCTGGCTGTAGATAGACGCCAGAAAATGAGAGAGCTCCTGGAGTTACCTGCAGTGTACACTGCGGTGTAATCGTTAAACTGACAAAGATACTTTGTGGGCTATCCCTGGTCGGTAACGGTCCAATTCCAGTAAATGTCACAACGCCACTATATGTACCCGGCAGCAGCGCACTGGTCTTGACCCCAATCTCCACAGACTGGCTGCCACCTTTGCCCACATCGCCAGACTGAGGAGTGATAGCAAGCCAGTTACTGCTGCTGGAAGCGCTCCATTGCAGTAGTTGCACACCAGGGTTGCTCACGGTCAGAACTTGCGCGGGGGGGTTACTGCCGCCATCGACGGCTGTAAAGGACAATACTGCAGGTGTAAGTTGTAGAACCGCTTCGTGCCCTGGTTGAAGCGGCGTCGTTTTCATTTTCACCGGCAGCTTAGCTACTCCCGCAGTGGACGTAAAGATTATCCCCGCAGCGTAGGCGCCCGGCTTCAAATTCGAGCGATCTGCCGCGATCGTCACCTTGATGCTCTGCCCGCTGGAAAAAGAGCCATTCCTGGGGCTGAGCATCAGCCACGATTGTGTCGTCGCGCCCTGCCAGGAAATTTGCCCACCGCCGCTATTGGTCATGATGATCGTTTTGGTGCTATTAGTGGCTTGATCACCAGTGCCTAAATCAACGATGCGGCTTGAGAGCAGGAAGTGAGGAGGGTGCAGAGAAGGGCTACGCCCCGTCACAACGATGGTAAAGGACGCTGTTCTGTGCCTTATAGCATCTTCCGCCCATATAAGGTGAACCCCCGCCTGCCATTCAGCTTCAACAATGACTGTATCTTTGAAAGAACCATTACTGTCTGCCTGGATAATCGTGTTGCCTGCTGTGTCAAAAATGGGAATATTGGTATCGCGTGTCAGCCCAACATGCCCACGTGGACTAAAATGAGAGCCTCGTAGAGTAACTATGCTACCAAGTGCCACGCTGGCTGGAGTAACCTGCAAGGCAAACTCGTTTGTGTGAGACAATTTCTCCGCTAATGCTCCACGGCCCAGTGATATCATTACACCTACAAGACTACCAAGCAGGGCCACCAGGAGCAACAGCGTACTTACTAAGAAAAAGATCGATACTGGCCCATGCTGCAGCCGCCTTCGTGGAGGTTGGGGTGGTACAGGTATAGAAGACCGTGACACCGCGGGAGTACGAGGACGCGAATCCACCACTTTATGCCAGTTTCCATTGGGCCTGCTGTCAACGAACTCTAGATCCTCGGATGAGTCAGCGGGTATTGATCCTGGAGGTCTCTGTACGAGCTTTACCGTCTCTTCAGCAGAAGAAGCGAGGGAGACTGCTCCAAAACGCGCAGTCTCTTCGGCATCATTTTTTAGCGCAAAGAACCGGGATACTTTAAGGGCTCGAGGCCGCCTGGAGAGCTTTGTCGTCGTACTTGTTGGAGTGGGGCTCAGCGACTCACCACAGATCGCGCAAAAGTTCGCGAAACCGGGTAGTGGCTCGTCGCAATGTGGGCAACGTATCACTCTCATGGCTTTTCCTCTATGGCATGGAGTTCACCCTTTCTACAAGATAAGTGTACGAGAAATGCGGTTTAACTGTCAAATCCTGATCAATCAAAAATCCTTATGATCCTCCTACGCACTTTTGCTGATCTAGATGTGGCAGTACGGTGATACGATAAGAGAGTTCGTTATAGGCTGGGAATATGTTGCTGGTGGAGGAAGTTTTTTCTCGGGGAAGGATTGTCACGAACGACTCGTAATAAAGAGGAGGATATTTCATGCCTCGCTGGTTCTATATCTTGCTCATCTTTTCCATTGCAGCCCCTCTGCTCGCTCTGCTCCCTATCCCACCCTTCCTGCTCTTTTTGCTGGCGGGCCTGGGTATTCTTCCACTTGCAGCGCTGATTGGCACGTCGATTGAGAGCATCGCTGAACATACGGGGGAACAGGTCGGCGGGATCCTCTTTGCCACCTTTGGCAATGCGACAGAACTGATCATTGGCATCCTTGCGCTCAGCAAGGGGTTGGTCGATGTCGTGAGTGCGTCCATCATTGGTTCAATTCTTGGGAACGTCTTACTGGTGCTGGGGGTGGCCATTTGTGTTGGGAGCGTCAAACATGGACGGCTATCCTTTGATGTACGTCCTGCCAGCGTCTACGCGTCGCTGCTCGCTCTAAGTATCGGCGGCCTGTTGCTGCCAACGGTGGCCGAGCTGTTGGCCACGCGTGCACACGAAGTGCAGATCTTTGAGCGTGGAGTGGCGCTCTCTGATTTCATTGCCGTGCTGCTGTTGTTAGGCTATATCGCATCGCTCCTCTTCAGTGTTTTTCATGTGGGTGACAAGGGTAGCGACGAAGAGCTAGACCCCCTGTTGGGAGCGCGTTCTGCAACGGCCGTCACGCGTTTACTCGCCTTCCGGCAGCAGCTGGCAACGAGTGATGTCAAGGACAAGAGCGAGATGTTGCGCCAGATTGATGGAACGGTCGATGCCATTATAGCCGATGAAAAGGGCAAGCAGGCAACGACACCTTCCCAGGAAGGAGGGGAGCAGGTAGCTTTCCCGGAGGGAAACCTCTCGAAGGATGCTGGTGAGCATACTCCATCCCCCGATAAGCCTGTGTCTCAAGCGGCCACACCCCAGCAGGAGCACAAAACGTCTCTCTGGCGGGCGGTGCTCTTGCTCGCGGTCGCAACGGCAGGGGTGGCCGTGCTTTCAGAGGTCCTGGTGGGCTCGATTGAGCCGGTGACCGAGGCATTGCACTGGAGACCATCCTTTGTGGGCCTCGTCTTCATCCCGTTGATCGGGGGATTGCCAGAATACTTTAATACCATCTCAATGGCGCTCGATAAACGCATGAATATGGTTTTGGCCGCTTCTGCCGGGTCGTCTATCCAGATAGCACTGTTGATGGCACCTATCCTCGTCCTGGTCAGCCTGGTGATGCCCAAACGCCTGGATCTGGTTTTCAGCGTGGTCGAGCTAGCCGTGCTGGGATTAGCGACCTTCCTGTTCGGCGAGATCACCAAAGATGGTGAGTTAGTGTGGCTAGAGGGTTTCCTGCTGATCCTGCTCTATACGATGATGGGGGCCACGATCTTCCTGTTCGGTTCATGAGCCCCTTTCGCAAGGACAACATCGTGTCATTGGTATTATGAGACCGCTCCCTTACTGTTGCTCTTCTGTGCCAGTGTCCTCCAGAGCATCTCTGATGCCGTGATTGCCACCGACATGCAATATATTATTTTGAGTTGGAACAAGGCGGCGGAAACGCTCTACGGCTGGACGCAGGAAGAAGTCCTTGGTAAATCGGCATCGGATATTTTTTGGTATGAATTTCCGCATAATCCTCCCGACGAGTGGAAAGAGCACTTGCAGACCAGGGGCTACTGGAAGGGTGAGGTCATTCATAAGCGCAAAGATGGAACGCGGGTACATATCATGGCTTCAGTCTCCCTGGTTAAGGATTCCAACGGCACTGTTATTGGTATGGTGGCAGCCAACCGAGATATTACAGCATTGAAGGAGTTGGAACAGCGCAAAGATGAATTTATTGGGGTCGCCAGCCACGAGTTACGAACGCCTGTGACCGCCTTGAAAGGCTATGCCCAGCTGCTGCAACGCACGCTTGAAAAACAAGGCTTGCAGGATTATGCCCAAACGCTTGCCAAAATGGATGGGCAGCTCACCCGGCTCACCAAACTGCTTGCAGACCTGCTCGATATCTCGAAAATGCAGACGGGCAAAGTCGCCTATAGCAAAGCGGTCTTTGATTTCAATGCCTGGGTACATGACATCATCGACGACATTCAGCGGGCAAGTCCACAGCATGTGATCGCGCTCACACGAGACACAGAGTGTAAGATCATTGGGGATCAAGACCGCCTTTCCCAGGTCTTTATTAACTTGCTGACCAACGCGATCAAATACTCACCAAAGGCCGAACGCGTGGATGTAATCATTCGCCCTGCGTCGGACATCGTGACGGTGAGCGTTCGCGATTATGGGATTGGCATTGCAAAGGAGCATCACAGCAGAATTTTTGAGCGTTTCTACCGGGTCACCTCGTCCCACGATAATACTTTCCCAGGGCTGGGCATTGGCTTATATATTTCCCATGAGATCATCCGAGCCCATGAGGGGAAGATCTGGGTCGAAAGCGAGGAGGGGAAAGGCTCCACGTTTTTCGTTTCGCTCCCGCTTGCCCAGGATGAGTA
>VBHS01000245.1 GCA_005881295.1 Chloroflexota bacterium | reverse complement strand
GTTGCCGTGTGCGTGCAGACCTGCAAACCACAAGGGATACTCACCACCGCTTCCTCTCATACGAAGTAGCGTTCCACGAAAACGAAGCCAGTTGTTACTCATTGGTGCCTCTCCTCGTGTTCTCACGAATATCCGCATGTGACCAAAAAATCGAACTGCGTCATTTTTTCCCATTTATCTGAAGAATAAGTTATAATGAAGCATGCAAGGTTGAGTTTTGCCAGTTAATGAAGCGAAAAACGTTGTTACTTTATCATGAGGAGCCACACACGTTGCTGACTCCTCGTAGGTCTCGAAAGGAAAGGCGCATGACTTCTATCCTTATTCTCGATCTGGCGCTTACTGGAGCCCTCCTTTTGCTTATAGGTGGCTCTGTGGTGTTTTATCTCTCTAACTACAGGTGGCTCAAGGCATACGGAACTGATGTAGGCGCGATCATCACACATGTAAGAAGGGACAACATAGCTCATCAGACATGCTTGGTGACCGCCACCTGGACAGACCCACGAACAGGACGCAGGTGGACGTTTAAGGGCCAACGACTCGATATGGGCTACCAGGCAGGCCATTTGGTAGGTATTCGTCTCGATCCCAGGCATCCTTCCCACTATATGATGCAGTGATGAACCGCCTACCAGCATAGAACAGGTTGCTTTCAACTCTGTATCAGATGTATACTCAAGGAGAGAAAATAGCCTTGTAAGCCACATATGAGGACTTTGGTTCTGACATCTTACAACCATTTACATAGCTTTATACTGGCAGATAGCAGAGGAGCCATCTACCAGCAGGAACAGCGTTGTTACGGAACAAGGAGGTAACCGCGCAATGGTACTCAGAGATACGCTGTTGTATCTGGCTCAAAATGACAATTTACGTAACTTCGTTATCACCAACTCGGCAACTCGTAGTGTCTCCCGCCGCTTTGTGGCAGGTGAAGCGCTGGATGAAGCCATAGAGGCTACACGAGTGCTGAATCAAAGGGGCATGCACGTTTCTCTCGATCACCTTGGTGAAAACGTTTCAGATGACCGGGAGGCCAGAGCAGCCACACAGGATTTTATCACGGTCCTTGATGCTATCAAGCAGGCCGGTATCGATGCGAATATTTCCATCAAGCTCACTGCCCTTGGCCTGGATATTTCCCAGCAACTCTGTGAAGAGAATGTGCGCCGGCTGCTTGAACATGCTCACAAATATTCGATCTTCGTGCGTATCGACATGGAGGGATCGCCCTATACAGAGCAGACGATCGATATTACGCTGCGTATGCATCAGCAGTTTGAGCACGTAGGTACCGTGATTCAGTCCTGTCTCTATAGAAGTAGGAAGGATGTTGAGCAGCTTATCGCGCAAGGAGTACGGGTCAGGCTGGTGAAAGGCGCATACAAAGAACCCAGGACCATCGCCATGCAGGAGAAGAAAGATGTCGATCACAGCTTTGTGCAGCTGATGATGATGTTGCTCTTGCGCGGGAATTATCCCGCGATAGCTACCCATGACGAGGCCATCATCAATGCGACCTGCAAATATGCGCGCGATCACGGCATCAGCAAGGAGGCCTTTGAGTTTCAAATGCTCTATGGTATCCGTCGCGACCTGCAAGAAAAACTGGTGAAACAGGGGTACAATATGCGCATCTACGTGCCTTATGGTTCTCAATGGTATCCCTATCTCATGCGGCGCATGGCGGAACGTCCTTCAAACTTAATGTTCGTAATGAGCAACGCCCTGCGTTGAGGATTATCTCTCCAAGGAAAAGTTCATGACCACGACAATGACATCTTTTGCTGTATCGGTAGGTGTGGCGGATATCCGTCGCTGCCCGGATGTCGCCTCTGAACTGGTCACCCAGGCACTGATGAATGCTCCTGTAGCCGCTGGCGAAGTTGCCGGTGAGTGGACGCATGCTACGCTCTCAGACTACACGGGCTGGCTTCGCTCAGATCAGTTGGATGAACCGGTCAACAGGGGATTTTGCAAAGTCGGTGAGCATTGTAGGACGCCCTTGCAGCTGATGGCTGTCATCAACAAGCCTCGTATCGCGCTCTTTGCGCACGCGGAGAACAACGACACGCTTGGAACACTCTACCTCTCGACTGCTTTACCCATAGTGGACACAACTGTGCCAGGACGTGTGCAGGTTGTATTGCCGGGTGAGCGTACTGGCTGGCTCTCGCGTGACGATGTTGTGATACGGGAAGGCGAGGAAATCTATCCACGCGCGGAGACCGGGACGATCACAGGATACGCCCGCGCCTTTCTCGGACGCCCCTATCTCTGGGGAGGAACAAGCTGGGAAGGGATAGATTGCAGCGGCCTGGTGCAACTGTGCTACCGCATGGGAGGCTACATCATTCCACGTGATGCTGATCAACAGCATGATTTTTTGCCCTGTCGTATCGATCGCGCTGCAATGCGGCAGGGAGACCTGGTCTTCTTCGGCAGCCAGGAAATAACCCATGTTGCCATGGCCCTGAACAATAAAGAGTACATACATGCCGAAGGGCAGAATTACAACCAGGTTGTCATCAATAGTTTTGACCCCGCTGACGCTCATTACTACCCACGTCTGGATCAGATTGTCTGGGCGATAAAACGCGTGGCGGTTTAGGTGCAGGCAAAAAACAGAACAGGAACTTTCGGCACTGGGAGCGCACGCCGCCTGTGTCGCGCTGCGCATAGCCAGTGGAAAAAGGAGCAATCATGCCGATCCTGCCATATAAAGGTGTTATGCCTACCATCGCCGAAGACGTATTTATCGCCCCTGGCGCAATGGTCATCGGCAATGTCACCATAGAGCAAGGTGCAAGCATCTGGTACAACGCTGTTGTGCGAGGGGATACCGCTCCTATCGTCATAGGTCGCCGTACAAACATCCAGGACAATTGTACGCTGCATGTCGATGCAGACGCTCCCCTGACGATTGGTGATGAGTGTACTATTGGACACGGCGCGATTGTACACGGGGCTACCCTGGGCCATCATGTGCTGGTAGCGATGAGCGCCGTAGTGCTATCGCACGCGCAGGTTGGCTCAAATACGATCATTGGAGCCTGCACACTCGTTGGGGAACATAAGATTATTCCAGGAGGTGTGCTTGCGGTGGGGATACCGGCGACAGTGAAACGTGACCTGACTGATGCGGAACGTCAAAATCTATTGACCAGAGCCGAGGGTTATTATCAACGGGCCATTGAGCATAGAGAATCCCTTGGAGGGGTCAAATTGTAGCTTTACGCTCCCGCTGCCAACTGCTTCTCGTCAGAGAAACTCACCACCTCGGTAGGGTGGTTAATAATTTCAACAATCCTATCAATAGTGCGGTCCTGGTAGTGCTCCCCTTTCGCCTTCTGCTCTTCAGACTGCAAAAAGTAGCCCCCCGGATCATTATGTGTTGTAGGTCCTACATCGATCACCGTGATTCTGCCTTCGGCCAACGCTATATTCCAGGGAGAATGCGGAAGGATAGGCCAGCGACCAGCGTAGCAAACCTTGCCCAAAGCTTGTACGGGGTCCTTCTCGCCATGGAATTGATAGAGGTGCCTGACATTTGCGAAACCTGGATCATCCGCCATGACACCGCCCAGGGTAATGATCTGGATAGGCGCTTTCAGTATTGGACCCAGGTAAGTGGCTGCGCCAACTGCGATCTGCCCTCCACCACTGTAACCGATAAGCGTGAAGGGTATGCCGCTGCCAACCACATACCCCTTGCGGCGCAGTCCATCGAGGATCACCCCGGCTGTACCATAATTGTAGATTGGGCCGTAGCGCCTGTCGGCGGAAACAGCGACCTGGAAGAGATTGCGCAGGTTAATCAGGTTGCTCATCAATAACTTGTTTTTCAGCTTGAGATCTTTGATCCACTGCCAGAGAGACCTGAAAGTCCTGTGTCCGGTCAGGCCCTTGTTGTTCATGGCATAGGGAAAGACATCTCGCACCACTGCTGTACCGGGAACGCATGCCTCCACTTTGTCCAGGAAGGCTATCTCCTCTTTTTCTAGAAAATCCCCAGCGATGGCCCCTATACCGGAGAGGTAGACCACGTAATGCCCGGCTTCGGACTGGCCAGTAATTTCTTGCGTTTCCTGATCCTTCGGTGTACCTGCGACTTTCGGCTTGTCCTTGTCCACATCTGACCAGCCCGCCCACCAGCCCATTGACTCTAAAGGAGATAACAATCCCATCAGGAGAATAAGGATGAGACCAATGCCCAATAACTGCATGATGAAAGAAAAGATCACGATTTTCCTCCCTTAGGATTGTCAATCGTTTGCTCGATGATTGTCTCGATAAGCTTGTCAGGTGACTCCACCGCCAGATTCACACCGGCAGTAATGCGCCGGAGCCAGCGCTCGATGGCGACGAAAGGTCTACCAAGCGTGTATTTCAGCACCTGCACGAGCGCCCAACCAAAGATCGAACAGATGAGCGCCTGCCAGAGGACGAAGCCCATTACCACTTTTAGCGCTACCAGCAGCGCCAGAAAACTCCAGACGCTGAGAGCGCGATTGATAAAGATACCCATGTAGGGGAGCAGGACGAAAAAACTAAACAGCAGCGGGGCGTAGGAAAGGCCAGCCTCTCGGAGCAGGCCGATGTACGGTACATCGGTATGAAAGAGGACTTTCGCGATACCCCAGATAGAACCTGTCAATATGAAGACACTAACGATGAAGAGGATCCCGTTCAACAGCAAACTCAAGGCAAAACGCCCGGGTTTGACGCGATTGGCGAAAAGTACCACACTCTGTCCAATCGTTTCAGATACACCTGCCAGGAAGACTATAGCAGTGATCAAAAGACCAGTACCTGCCGGTTCTACAGCCTTAAATGCTGCCGGGTCAAGCCTCATAGCCCCCCATGCCAGGGCCCACATCGTCTGCAAGAAATGAAAAATTGTTGTTGTGTCTATTGTATACATAGCGGAACCTTTGAAACGCTACGAACAAGCAAGCTACACCGGTTCTGTCTAACATATAAAGCTCGCGTTCGCTGTTGCGCCAGGACCAAACGTTATACGCGGCATACTCTCTAGCGCGTAATTAAGTCGAACAGGATCGGGTAAACCAGCGCCGTTTGTTGTTGAACCTGCTGTGGATCGATGATATCGTGTATAAGTTTCTTGTCCGCGTCGAATTCATACTCCTCGATAGCCCCGTAACCGCGACTTCGCCACATCTTCACCAGTGCCAGGTTCATTTTGCTGTTGACGGCAGTATCAGCGGCGTTAGTGACCACGAGGATAGACTTTGCAGCCGGCTTCTCATTCTTCGCGGATTTGCTAATAGATTTTCCGAAGCGCATAACCTCACCGATGCCGCGTGAAGAATATCCCAGGTAACTATACTGTGGTCCACCCTGGAAGGGAAAGAAATACTGCGACCCGATATTTGGCAGGTAATGAGTGAGCATGATAGCGAAACTCGTTAGCTTATCTGCTCCCAGGTTAGTGAAACCTATCGATGGAGCAATCACGACGGCTTTATCGACGTCGGCGCGATGTTGGGCCACCCACGCGGCCATGGCGCCGCCCGCTGAGAGGCCAAGGAAGGTGACGTGGTCGCCGAGCCCTCGTGCGATATCCACCATCGTTTTGCAGCAGTCCCGCAATTCCTCCGCGGTGAGATACTTCAACTCCTCGGTCATGCGGTCAGCCAGGCCATTGCGCGGCATGCGCGGGATGAGGACATTGTATCCGTGTTCAAAGAACAGGGGAGCAAATTCGGCAAATTGCTGTGGGCAGTTGGTCATCCCATGCACCAGCACAATGACCCGCTCCGTTTTATTACCATGGGTCATCAGTTTCGAGTGGCACAGCGGATTGATCGCGTCACCCTCTTCGGCCTGCACCTGGGCAAAGCGAGCAATCGCAGCGTCATAATCGGTGGCAGGGTTGTCATTGTGCGCTGCCAGTTCGTCCAATGTACTATCTGTCTGGGCCTTGGCGACCGCAATTGCTGCTGTCAGGATAGCACCGGCTCCCATAGTTGCTATCGCTGCTGTGAGTAATACCTTTCGATTCTTCACAACTGAAAAAACGGAATGATCTGGTCTTTCTACATAGATAACGGCAGCGAAAAGTAGAACGCACTACCCTTCCCTGGCTTGCTTTCAAGCCACATGCGGCCTCCATGTCGTACCACAATCTCATGAGCGATGTAGAGACCCAGCCCTAATCCTTCAATGGCGGCGTTCGCGTCGTTGTGGACGCGGTAGAAGCGTTCAAAAATATGCCTCTGTTGTTCTTCACTGATGCCCACGCCTTCGTCTCGCACAGCGATCGTCACTTCATGCTTATCGCGCTCCACCCTTACTTCGATTGGCTTCCCTGCCGGACTATATTTG
This sequence comes from Chloroflexota bacterium, assembly GCA_005881295.1. Lineage (GTDB taxonomy): Bacteria > Chloroflexota > Ktedonobacteria > Ktedonobacterales > Ktedonobacteraceae > UBA11361. Next base: position 2,290 of record VBHS01000245.1, on the reverse strand, counting down.
ACGGCATTGCCGACCAGGTTGTTCAGTACCTGCTCTATCCGCCCTTCATCGCTGTTCACGATGATCTCATCATCGCGTGTGATGAGATTGATCTCGTGCTTGGAGTCGATATATTGTTCAAGCACATGCTGCACCAGTTGGATAATATTCACGTTTTCCTTGTGTTTGATCTCGAACTGTTCACTGCGAATCCGCGTGATATCCACCATCTCCTCGATCAGGTGATTTAAACGCCGGGACTGGTGAACAATCATATCAAGGATATGCGCCTCCTGAGAGAAGTCTGCCTTTGACACCTCCCCGTTGTCCAACCGTTTTAACGCGCGCTGGAGAAGCTCAGAATGGCCCATGATCGAGGTGAGCGGCGTACGCAGTTCATGGCTCGCCAGCGACAAAAATTCATCTTTGAGGCGATTCAACTGTATCAATTCCTGCCGCGCCTGCACCTGCCTCGTAATATCAACGGCAGAGACAACGATAAAACGAATAGTGTCCTGTTCCTCGCTCGCAAAGATCGGAATGAGGGAATAGTCCAAAACCACTTCTTGCTTATTTTGAGAAGACGATAAATGCAATTCCGGCAGATGAAGCGGTTCGTGAGTCTTTATGACCCTCTGCCAGGGGCTCTCCTCCTCGTCCGGCCACGAGGTAATAGTCAGCTCGTGCCATTTCTTGCCGGTGAGCTTGTCATGTTCGATGTTATGGATGCTTGCCTTCATATCAAGGTAGCGGGGGCTTCCCATCACCAGTTCGGCTGTCTGAGCATCGTAGAGAGCGAGGGCAGCCATATCGCTATGCTCGAAAATCAGCCTGAGCCTTTCGCGTTCCTCCATCAACTCTCTCACGCGATGTTGCGTCTCGTCCACGGCGTAAATGATCACGCCCGATACTTTTCCTCCGGCATCGTGTGAAGGTACAAGTGTATAGACAAAATAACTTTCGCTATACCCTCCATTGGTATTTGGCACTCGGGTCAGTACTCTGGGGGTCGTGTGCGTAATGCCCTGTCTAAAGACCTCGTGCGCGGCGCGTACAATAGGGATGCCTTCCTCCCAGAAAAGTTCGAAGACAATTTCAAGGGGCCGCCCATGTACTTCCCGCCCCTTCAGTATCTGAGCGTAGCGGGGATTATATGCCTCAACGATCAGGTTTGGACCGCGTAAAACCATGATATAGAAAGGCGCAAGTTCAACCATTTCTGCCAGGTGGCCTCGCTCGCTTTCGAGCATGATGGTTGCTTCTTGTAGTTCGCCGGTGCGGGCCCTCAATTCATCATTGGTCGTTTCAAGTTCTTCATTCGTGGCCTGCAGCTCTTCATTGTTTGTTTCTAATTCTTCGTTGGTTGCCTGGAGTTCCTCATTGGTTGTTTCGAACTCTTCGATGCTGGCCTGCAACTCCTCGTGTGTCAGCATTAATTCTTCGTTGGCTACCTGCAGCTCCTCGTTGGCATCCAGCAGTTCTTTATTCATATCGTTGAGGCGTTTGTTCGTGCTGCTTAATTCCTGCGTAAGCTGTTTCTGCTCAGTTTGCGTTGCCTCTAGCTGGCGTTTGGACTGCACTTGCTCTGTCACGTCGGTAACGCTTAAAGTAGCCAGCTCTGGCGTTTCACTCTCAAGTTGCATAACGGCGATCGAAAGATGAATGAAACGGCCACTGCCTCCCGTGTTAATCGCCAGCTCAACTTCTGGTAAGGTGACGATGTTGCGCTCTCGAAAGACGGTATCAATGGCGTTACGCACTTCAGCATAAGGAATACCGCGGATAGCGTGCAAGAAGTCCTGCTCAGTAGCAGCATCTCGCAATCCCAGCAGCCTGCGTGCTGTACTGTTAGCCGTAAGGACACGATAGGACCGGTCAATGACGACAACCCCGATGGGTAAGAAGCGCAGCAGTAATTCGTTATAGCGCCGCAATTGCCCCACATCCTGGACGGGGGGCGCGTGCTGATGTCCCTGGTCGCTATGCTGCTGTCCATTTCTTCGCGCAGGAATGCTACTGCTATGGTGCTCTACACGCGCGCTGCTCAATTCGCTCGAATTTGGGCGCCGAGCCGAGGGGAGCGCATTTCCTATACAGCGGTACACTTTCCAACGTTTGTTGACCAGTTCATAAAATGACTGCACGGGACGCACCGTTTCGGCTTTGCCCAGGAAGAGGTAGCCGCCATTAGAAAGGGAGTAGGCAAACTGGTTGAGCACATACTCCTGCAATTCCGGCGTGAAATAGATCAGGACGTTGCGGCAGAGGACCAGGTCGATGCGCGGAAAGGGCGCGCTGCGGCTCAGATCTT
>VBHS01000244.1 GCA_005881295.1 Chloroflexota bacterium | reverse complement strand
CCCGCGTCACTTCAGTATTCATGTAGGCCATATCGACGCGGTCACCCAGCGGCGTATCGGCCTGGTCGACCGGCTCGACCTGTTTGGGCACCGGAGCGCTCTCACCGGTGAGGGCGGACTCGCCGATCTCCAGGGTCGCCGACCTGATGATCCGCCCATCGGCCGGAACCCGGTCGCCAGCCTCAAGGACGACGATGTCGCCCGGGACGATCTGCTCTGCCGGGAGCTCTGTCATCTGGCCGCCACGGCGCACCTTGGACTTGACGATCATCATCTTCTGCAAGGCGGCGACGCTCGCCTCCGCCTTGCCCTCCTGGTTCAGCCCCAGCAACGCGTTGAAAATCGTCAGCCCTACCAGCAGCAGGGCGGTGCCCCATTGCTGGCATCCTTTCACGTCGTCGTTAATTTGGGCGAAACTTAGGTAGTGTAAATACGCTATCCCTCCTGAGCAAACAAATGGGCTCCGAAGATGAAAACAGTGTATTTTAGGGATGTATTTTCACGCTTTACACCCTATATTCGACATTGACGATAGTTTTCCGAACTCACCGCGCACAGGGTCCGGTGATGCAGAGCTGTTCCTGGGAATTCACACCAAACGTTTGAGTATTTCTAGGGATGTGCTTCTCAAGTTTTTGGTCTAACCTATTCTTGGATAAGCAGAGCTACCTTTTCGGGTAGTGTCATTTTCTGCTGGCCCGCATCGTCTCTTACTCTTAGTACAGCATTTCTATTGCAGCTCCTTAGACAAACTTACACGCCTTCCTCTTTTTGTGCGTAGCTTGGAGACCCCTCTCTTACGTATGGAGATGGCCAAAAAGTGAACGAATCGGTGTCATCCCCCTAAAAAGGAAACACCTTACAGAAAGGATGCATCCATCTCAACCCTGGGGTGTCGCTCTTCTATGGTCACAGTTGACCCGAAAGGGCAAGGAAATGCGAAAGGTCACACCCGCGCATTCCCAGAAGAAAGGAGACAGAGACGAGCGAAGTACTAGAGGCTTCTGAGAGCAAGACATCCAGTGAACAACGCACCATCATCAGATGGATGGCTCTGGCAGGCATCATTTTTGCCATTGGTCTGCCGCGTGGAGTCGAGTCGGGGAGGTTCTGGACAAAGATCGGCCCGGCTTTGCTTGTCGGGGTTGGCATCGCCATGCTGCTTTCTGGCTTTCCCATCGAAGATGTGCATTATGGGGCACCCCATTCCTTCCAGGGCTGGATTCATCTCCTCGCCTTCTACCTGTTCCTCGCTTCGTCAACGTTGGCTTGCTTCTTCATGTGGCTGCGTTTGAGGGAGGATTCCCTGTGGCGAGGCTATGACTGGTATTCTTTGGGGACCGGGGTGCTGGCAGTGCTCCTCTTCCAGTTCACGATGTTCTACATCGTTCTGGCAGTCCTCCTGACATGGTTAGAGGTGCTGGCAACACGTCTCTGGGTGATTACGAGGCGAGAGGGCGCCTCGGGAGCATAGGGAAGGAAGGAACGGTGTCTTTCAAGAAGATGGGCAGGATGATATCGGCACGTGAAAACAGAGGATTCTCTATGGTGCATCGAACAAGGCCCACGGTGAAAAGCGGGCGGTTATACCAGTTGGAAAGGGAGGGTGACCCGATCGACGTTGGCACCCCCCCCTGGTACGACTGGTTGGAGGAGCATGATTCGTTTCTCTTTGTCGATCATGTGGGTGCCGTGACCGTACGCAAGAACGAGACCGGTCACGGTGAGTCAGAGTGGAGGGCGTCCCGCACGCGCCTGGGCAAAGTCTTCACCGTCTCGCTCGGACCTTCACGCGCCATCAACCTCTCAAGCCTGCAGATAGCGGCCCGCAGGCTCGCAGGCAAGCAGGCGCACGTCGGGTCGGCCATGCTATCCACGGCCAGTCCCGCTGCTTCCACGCTCCCTATCCCCCAGACTGCAGCCACGAGTGGCTCTCTTCGCTCCTTGATGCGCGCAAAACTCTCCCGACCACGCAGCGGCAGCGACGTCATCTTCCGCACCCGCCTCATCGAGCGCTTGAACGCGGCTCTCGGCGGCGAGATCACCCTGGTGTGCGCCCCCGCCGGCTTTGGCAAGACGACCCTGATGGCCCAGTGGGTGCAGACGCTCGATCGCCCGAGTGCCTGGCTTTCCCTGGATGAACACGACAACGAGCTGCCCGTCTTTGTGCACTCGCTTGCCGCCGCCTTGCAAACGGCCTTTCCAGAGGCGTTTGGGGCCACAGCCGCCTTGCTCAAGGCACCGCGTATCCCGCCGCCTGAGCACATCGCTGCCTTACTCATCAATGATCTGGCCGATGTGCCTGACGATGTCATCCTGGTGCTGGATGATTATCACTGTATTCACAATCGCGAGGTCCATACTTTGCTCGAGCTGCTGGTTGAGCATCTGCCTCCCCAACTGCACCTGGTGCTCATCAGCCGATCCAATCCGCCGCTGCCGATTGTCAGGTGGCTGGCCAAGGGGTACCTCACCGAACTGCGTGGTAGTGACTTGCGCTTTACGCTGGAGGAAACGGAATCCTTTCTCACGCGCATGCTGGGGAGCGAAGCAGCGCGCGAAACAGCAGGGGCGCTCGATGAACGGACGGAGGGCTGGATTGCGGTCCTGCGCCTGGCAGCGCTCTCGTTGCGCGGGACTTCTGACCATGCGTCGTTCCTGCAACATCTCGACAGCTACGCTGCTCGTTCTATCAGCAGTTACCTGGTTGGGGAAATCCTCGCTCAGCAAGCGCCTGCGGTGCAGGAGGTGCTCGAACGGACGTCGATTCTCGAGCAGTTCTGCGCGGAGTTGTGTGCAGCGGTCATCGGCAGCGATATCTCACAAGAACAGGTGCAAGCCACCCTGGACTGGTTGGAGCGCGCGAACCTCTTTCTGGTCCCCCTCGATAAGCGCCAGGGGTGGTATCGCTTTCACCACCTGTTCCAGGGATTGTTGCGGCAGCGCCTGCAAACACACTGTAGCCAGGAAGAGCTGGCCACCCTGCACCGGAGAGCGAGCGCGTGGTATGCCAAGCAGGGTCTTATCGAGGAGGCGATTGAGCACGCACGTGTGGCGGGAGATGCCTCGGAGGCGAGGCAACTGGTGGAAGCGCAGTTTTTCCGGGCCTTCGAGCAGGAGCAATTGGTGCTGGTGGAACACTGGCTGCAACTGTTGCCGGAGGAACAGATCCAGAGAAGCCCTTTCCTGCTGGTCGCGCGAGCGTGGATCTCACAGGCCCACGGGCAGCTTCAAGAGCTGCCGCCCTTGCTCGTGGCTGCCGAGCAGCTTGTAGCAAGAGGCGACCCGGATACAAGTGAGGCAGATGACCCGCCCTTCAGACTGCTGCGTGGATTGACGGCGACCTTGTGGAGCCTGTTCCACTTCTTTACCGGACAGACACAGGCGAGCCTGGAAAGCGCTCGTAGCGCGTTGGCATGGATCCCGCCAGCTGAGGAGCATATGGCCAGCCACGCCACCTTTTACTTTGTCCTCTCAAACCAGGCGACCGGGCAGGAAGAGGGAGCGCTTGCTGCAGTGCAGCAAGCGCTCCGAGACCAATCGACGGGGCTCAGCAGCACCGCTCGACTGCTCTTCGCGCAGTCGTACGTGTATCTGGCGATGGGCAAACTCCCTCACGCAGAACACACCGCGCGCCATTTGTTGCACATCGCCCGTGAAGCCGAGCTCGTGATCAGTCAAAATTATGCTCACTGGTTGCTGGCAGTGGTGCATTACGAACAGAATAGGTTAGACGAAGCGGCCTATCACTTCTCAGCGATCATTGCCAACCAGCACCAGGCACACTTTTGGGTCGTACAGGACGCTCTGTGCGGCTTGGCCTTGACCTATCAAGCCCAGGGGTTAGGCATCCAGGCACAAGAGACGGCTCGTACCTTGATCGAATTGGTGCAGGAGCAGCACAATATGCGCGAGCTGATGGCAGCCTTTGCCTTCCGTGGACGATTGGCGCTGTTACAGAACGAGGTGGAGGAGGCAGATCAGTGGCTCGAGCTGGCGGGGGAGCAAGACGTGCGGGGTCCGATGTTCTTCTTGGAGGATCCGCCGATGACCAAAGTCCGTTTGTTGCTTGCCAAAGGCGATGAGGTGAGTGTGGCCCGCGGGCAAGTCCTCCTCACCCAGCTCTTGCAGCATGTCGAAGCCATTCACAATACACGCAAGACGATCCAGGTGTTGGCCCTGCAAGCGTGGGCCTACGATCTGCAGGGTCGTGAGACCGAAGCTCTTGATGTGTTGGAACGCGCGCTGACATTGGCGCATCCGGGCGGGTTCATGCGCACCCTTGCCGATCTTTTTCCGCTGGCCCCATTGCTGAACGCTCTACGCAAGGGCAGAAAAGCGCGTCATGCGGCCGACAAACATCTGGATGCCTACCTCCAAGGCCTTCTGGCAGCGATGAACCCGGTGCCTGCGCAAGCTGGTTCGAAGGAAGATCTCCTGGAGCAAGAGGGCTTGGAGCCGTTGACCAGGCGCGAGCTGCAAATTTTGAACTTGCTCGACAAGGATCTCACCAACAAGGAAATTGCGCGCGAACTGGTGCTCACGACCGGCACGGTCAAGCTGCATACAAAACATGTCTACCAAAAGCTCAGTGTGAATAATCGTCGCGCTGCCGTCACCCTGGCCAGAGCGCTCGGTTTGCTGGCTGCAACGTGACAATCGAGAGGGTCGTCTTTTTCCCATGACTGTGCATCTGCCGGGCCATTCCATGGGCATGCCTTCCCGTGTCTTCAGCAAAGTGCGACTGTAGTGATACTAGCACAACGCCTAAAACTATCCCCATTCTATCCCCCATGGGGAATAGCTTTTGCGCGCATCTTCGACTATAGTGATTCCAGGAGAAGCCGCAAGTCGACGTGACCAGTGGGGGTTGGTTCTGGGATTCGTACTCGCTATCTCATTGAATGAAGGAAGATGCGATGGAAGCATACCGACGGGGCGTCAGTCTCTTAGAGCCTGCGGTCTACCGGATCAGTATCCAGGGCATCCTGGACAAGAACTGGTCCGAGTATTGTTGTGGGATGACGATTGAGCACGAAAGCGATCCAAAGCGATATACGATGACGATCCTGAGCGGCAGATTGGTAGACCAATCGGCACTGATTGGTGTGCTCAATTGGTTGCATGACCTGGGCTGTCCGATTCTTGCGGTGGAGTACAAAGAAGCAGGTTAGATGCCAATCTTGCTAGATTTACAGAACGACGCTGGTGAAAACATTGAGTAGGCACGGAAATATGTAGAATGAGTTGACAGCATCGAACATTGAAGGAAGGAGATACAAGTATGCGCAACAGGAGAGAAGAACGACGAGAAGAGCGCCAGGAGAGGCGCGGCGGACCGTTGGGTGGTGGCGGGGACAAGACCCACTATCAGATGCGAGAGAAGCTGGTTTCCATCGGCGATGATTACTGGATCGAAAACGACCATGGCGAGAAGGTCTTCAAAGTGGACGGGAAGGCCTTGCGGATACGCCAGACACTCATCTTCGAGGACCGTAGCGGCAGGGAGTTGGCCAAGATCCAGGAGCGCATGCTGCGCATCAAGGACAGCATGGAAGTCGAAGACCCCGCTGGCAATCAAATGGCCATGGTCAAGAAGGCCTTGATCACACCCTTGCGTGACCGCTGGACGGCCAAGATCAGGGGCGGGCCCGACCTGGAGGTGAAGGGCAATATTCTCGACCACGAGTACACCATCGGCGAGGGCCGGGAGAAGGTGGCCGAGGTTTCCAAGAAATGGTTCCGGGTGCGCGATACCTACGGGGTGGAGATCGAACCAGGGCAGGATGAGATCCTCATCCTGGCGCTCACCGCGTGCATCGACCAGATGGCCCACTAAATTCGACGCGTTGTTGGCAGACCGAGACGTTTCTCGCCTTAGTCACAAATGTACAAGTTCGAGCTCACATTCCAAAACTATCCCTTTTCTATCCCCAGTGGGGAATAGCGTTTGCGCACGTTTTCGGCTAAAGTGATTCATAGAAGGAGTCGCTGATCAAGGAGGAATGAGTAG